>NZ_JABUZD010000165.1:0-87621 GCF_014897875.1 Halomonas sp. 3A7M | reverse complement strand
ACCACGACCACGACCACGACCACGACCACGACCACGACCACGACTATCATGGTCATGATCACTAAGCCAAAAAGTTAACTATTGAATACCGCCGCCGAGCGGTATTTTTTTGCGTTGCATTTTGTCCCAGGGATGGGGAGACTTGCACTACTGCTGCGAATTTTCATCCCTGCAAAGAGCCAATACCATGCGCCTGAACGCCGATTTTAGCCACTTTGCCAGTGTCACGCCGGATCAGTACCGTTGGGTGGACTCCCCCAGCGCTGGTGTAGAGCGCATGATGCTAGACCGCATTGGCGACGAAGTCGCCAGAGCCACCAGCTTGGTACGCTACGCGCCCAACAGCCAGTTCAATCGCCATACTCATGGTGGTGGTGAAGAAATTTTAGTGTTGGAAGGTGTCTTTGCCGATGAGCATGGCCGTTACCCGGCAGGCAGCTACTTACGCAACCCGATTGGCACTGGTCATACCCCACAAATAGGCGAAGAAGGCGCACTTATTCTGGTAAAGCTACACCAGTTTGATGAAAACGATATTTTGCAACTGGCCGTGCCTGCCCATAGGCTGCCCTGGCAGCCCGACCGACGGCCAGGTATTACTTACAAAATGCTGCACACCTATAGCTCAAAACAGTATGGCCCAGAGCGGGTCAGCCTAGAGCGTTGGGAAGCCGATACACTGGTGTCTTATCCACCGCTTGCCGGTGGTTTAGAGTTGTTTGTGCTGGAAGGCTCTCTTATCTGTGATGGACAGGAATACGTTACCGGCAGCTGGTGCCGCTACCCAGTAGGTGCGGCACCTCAGTTACGCGCGGGTAATGAAGGCGTGCAGCTTTATCTAAAACGCGGGCACTTAGCCACTGTTAAGCTAACCAGCTAATCTACAAAACTGTTTACAAATCTAGCCTACCAAGCCAACAAACGGCAGCAGCGTTAACAGGGCAATCAGCACCACGGCAACGATTACCAGTACGACTTGCACGGGGTGGGCAAGGAAGCGTCGCCATAATGTTGGCGCACTGCCACTGGCAACCGCTTCTTCGTGCTCTCGCCGCGCCTTAGCTTGACGCTTTTCCTGATACGCTGCCAATGCCGCTTCAGCGGCCTCACGCTGAGCAGTGTTACGCAGCCAAATGGCATCGACCCCCAGGCGAAAAAAGCCCGCCTGGGTTTCATAGACATCAAAGCCCTGCTCATCTAGTAACTGGCGTACTTCCAACGCCTCTTCATCGGTCACGTGGCGTAGCCGAAACAGCAAGTGGGCCATATTAGTCGCCCATGGCTGCCATGCGATCTGCCTGAATCACTTCAATCCAGTAGCCATCTGCATCTTTGACAAAGATAACGTCTTTCATCTTGCCCTGGTCCGCGCGCTTGATAAACGTTACTTCATGCTCATCAAACCAAGCCTCGGCAGCTTCTAAGTCAGGCACACTAAAGCAGATATGACCAAACCCTTGCGGCTCAGCGTTACCGTCATGATAGGCAAAATCCTGCTGATCTTCTGTGCCCCAGTTATGCGTCAATTCCAGTAAGCCTTTCTGACTGAAGGTCCAGGCAGTACGTGCTTGAGTATCTTCTGGCACGTTATCGCTGCTTTCGAGATTGGCTAGGAAGTAGAGCGAAAACTGCATCTCTTCGAAATCCAATCGGCGTAGCACCTGCATTCCAAAGACCTTAGAGTAGAACGCTAGCGCACGTTCGGGATCCTTCACCCGCAGCATGGTGTGATTTAAGCGAAACCCTTGGGTTTGCGGCGCTACGGGCGCGACGCCGGAATGTTGTTCGCCTTGAAAACTCATTTTGCTCTCCTGTCGCTAATGCTGATCATTGAATCCATTGAGCCTCACTTACCGCTTACCATGAGGGCTTTAGAGCCATAATACCAGCCTTTACAAGCATGTAGGCTTCACTAACGCAGTGTCACATTAAGCGCACTGGCAATACTAAACAAAAACCCTACACTTATTATTCATAAACTTTACAAAAAGCAGTTCCCGCAACATGAGCGATGCCCCACCTTTGAGGCATCCACAGGAGTTTTCCATGACTGCGATTGATATGACCCTCGGTGACCACATAACGTTAAAGCAGTTAGCCCGTGCCATACACAATGGCTTTTCACCGATTGTGGAAGTTGAATCAATGGATGGTATCTATAAGGTTCGCTTCCATCACGCGAACGGTGTCTCTGATTTAACCAATGCTGAGGGTCATGTCAGCACGTTTTTGGGCACCGGTGAAATTCGCGACACCCTTGGCCAGCTGGGCCTCACTCATGGAGTGCTTACGTTTGCCGACCAGTGTGGCGATGAAATGATTGGTGTTGAGGGTAAAGCGATGACGCCTGATGAGATGCTCACCTACGGAACACGCATCTCGTTTCGTTGATAGTTGCTCATAGCGTTGCCCAGGCTTTACAGATTGACCTAAGCCAAGGATAGTACCATCACGACAGGGGCGCCCTTGCTTAACGGGCTGAGAAGCACCCTTTGAACCTGAACCGGATAACACCGGCGTAGGGAGTCGTGGTGCAGCTGCATCACCTCCCAGCCGGGAGGATATTATGCCTTCACGCCCACTCGGCGATTATCTCCGCGACTTGCGCGCTGCCACACCGCTGGTACATTGCATTACCAACTATGTGGCGATGAATAGCACCGCTAACTTGCTATTGGCGACAGGTGCTTCCCCCGCCATGCTGCATGCTCAAGAAGAAGTGGCGGAGTTCACGGCTATGTCTGGCGCGCTATCGATTAATATTGGCACCCTCTCTTCCCCTTGGGCTGACGCCATGGCAGTCGCCGCGCGCACTGCTCATGAAAACCATATTCCGTGGGTGCTTGACCCTGTGGCTGTTGGTGCTACCGCATTTCGCCAGCGTGTTTGCGAGACGTTGCTGGCTTATCAGCCTAACGTTATTCGTGGCAATGCCTCAGAAATACAAGCACTTAACGGATTAGCCAACCAGGGGCGTGGGGTTGATGCGACGGCTAGCACCCAAGAAGCGGCAACTGCTGCCATTGCGCTGGCACAGCAACATCGCTGTGTGGTGGCGGTGACTGGCGAGAGCGATTTCATTACCGATGGCACTGAACATTATCGTCTTACAGGCGGGCATGCGCTGATGCCCCGTGTGACGACCTTGGGCTGCGGCTTGAGTGCACTGGTCGCAAGCTTTGTGGCCGCAAACCACGAGCAGCCGCTGGAGGCCAGCCTGGCCGCCTTGGCGTGTTTCAGCCTCGCTGGAAGCCGTGCAGGCGAGCAGGCTCAAGGCCCTGGCAGTTTCCAGGTGGCGCTATTGGACGCGCTGTATCAGTTATCCCCTGACGACCTTTCGACCCTTGCTCAATGGGAGGCGGTGCATGCCGTTTGATCTTTCACTCTATTTAGTCACCGATGCTGGTCTGTGCGCTGGCATGGGTCTGGAAAAAACGGTTGAAGCTGCTGTGCAGGGCGGCATTACCATGGTGCAATTACGCGATAAACACGCTAGTGACGAGCACATGATCGCCCAGGCCAAACGTCTCAAAGCGATGTTGGCTGGCAGTGGCGTCCCTCTGATCATTAATGATCGCCTGAACGTGGCGTTCGCCAGCCAAGCGGATGGCTTACATGTCGGGCAAAGCGACACGGCTGTTCAAGCAGCGCGAAGCACGCTCGGCCAGCACGCCATTATCGGGCTTTCAATTAACACCCCAGCCCAACTTCAGGAGGCACCTGTCGAATTGCTCAATTACGTCGGTTTAGGGCCCGTGTTTGCGACTGGCAGTAAACAAGACCACGCCCAGCCCATTGGCTTTGATGGGCTGGCACAGCTTGCCAATGCGTGCCAACTTCCCAGCGTCGCGATTGGCGGGTTAAAAGCTGAACACATGGCTCAAGTGAAAGCCGCTGGGGCAAACGGTGTTGCGGTTATTTCTGCTATTTGTGGCCAGCCAGACCCACGCCTGGCAGCACAGGCATTCCACGCGCAATGACCCAGCTCGACCATATCGCGGCGTTTGTAAAGGTCGCTGAGCTGGGTAGCTATACCCGCGCGGCCGAGGCGCTAGACCTTTCTCGCACGCGGGTATCTCGCCAAGTGATGGCGCTTGAAGAGGCATTGGGTGCTCGGCTTATTCAGCGCACCACCCGGCGGCTACACCTCACTGAAGCGGGCGAACGCTATCTCGTTCGTGCGCAAAGCATTTTGATCGCTTTGGACGAGGCAGCGGCAGAAATCGGCAGTGGCACCAGTACGGTGAGCGGGCAGCTGCGCATCAATGGTCCGATGAGCTTCGGCACACGCTATCTTTCACCGCTGGTTGCACGGTTTATGCAAACGCACCCGGGGCTAGAAGTGCGTTTGGATCTAAACGACCGCCGCGTTGATTTGCTGGAAGAGGGCTACGATGTCGCCATTCGTATTGGTAACCTGCCCGACTCTAGCTTAGTGGCGCGACGGCTCACCCAGTGCCGGATGCTGTTTTGCGCATCACCTGATTACCTCACCAAGCACGGCACGCCGCTGACTAGTGAAGATTTGGCATCTCACCGCTGCCTTCGCTACCGAAGCGGCCAAAACAGTGGCGATTGGCGGATTGGCCATCAACTACTCAGTATTTCTGGCCCCCTAGAGAGTAATAATGGCGATATGCTGACGCATGCAGCTGAAGCAGGCTTAGGGATAGCGCAACAGCCCAGCTTTTTAGTGACCGATAGCATTGCGAACGGGCGCCTAGTGCCGATTTTGCAGAACTTACCGCCGGCGTTGCTAGACATCCATGCGCTTTACCCAGCCCGACGCTATTTACCTGCCAAAGTAGAGCGCTTTATTGAGTTATTGGCGGCGGCGTGGGGTGACCCACCAGTATGGGAAATCGAACTCGGATTGTCGCCTTTATCGCAACAGTGAAGTGCAATAACAGTGGATTATCTCAGTGGCTTTCATCTGTAAAGTGGCACTATCGCATCCAACGTGATGCTCGCGACTAAGAGAGACGGCTATGACCACTACTAATACTTCACCACTCACCCTCCATGCCACCGCCTTGCTACGTATCAGTTTGGGCGTGATGGTCTTAGCTCACGGCTTGCTTAAGGTGTTTGTCTTCACCCTGCCAGGCACTGTCAGCTATTTTGAATCCCTGGGCTTACCGGGTGTTCTTGCTTACTTAACCATTGCTGCCGAAGTAGGTGGCGGCCTAGCACTTTTACTGGGCATCTATACTCGTTGGGTAAGCCTTGCTCTAGTCCCCGTGCTGCTAGGTGCAGCCTCGGTACACCTGGGTAATGGCTGGCTGTTCTCAAACCCGGGTGGTGGCTGGGAATTCCCTATTTTCTGGACGATTGCTCTGGTGGTACAGGCAGGCCTAGGTAGCGGTAGCGCTGTTGTCAGCCGCAAATTCGCCTAACCACTCTGCCCGCATTGGCTTCGGCTTGTGCGGGCATCATTAGCCCCCTATAGGCTAACGGAGGTACTAAGATGCTACCCAGCCTGTTTATTTCTCATGGCTCCCCCATGTTGGCGCTGAATAAAACGCCAGCCCACGCTTTCCTACGCGAACTGGGGAAGCGCCTCTCCCCTCGTGCGGTGGTCGTCGTATCAGCCCACTGGGAGAGTCTTACGCTCAAGGTCAGTACTAGCGCACAACCAGAGACGATTCATGACTTTGGCGGGTTTCCACAAGCTCTTTTCGAGTGCCAGTATCCGGCTCCTGGCAACCCTGATTTGGCTGAACAAATTGCGCTGTTACTGGGTGCCGAACGCGTAGAGCGCGGCCTTGATCACGGCGCCTGGGTACCACTTTCGCTGATGTTTCCGGAGGCCAATGTACCGGTCGTTTCCCTGTCGCTACCTGTGCGTTGGGAAAATGACGCGCTAGTCACGCTCGGCGAGCGCCTATCAGCATTGCGAAAAGAAGGGGTTCTGATTATTGGCTCGGGCAGCCTGACCCATAACTTATATGAAACCCTGCCCCAGGACAGCCCCGCCCCCGCCTGGGTAGATGAGTTTGCCCAGTGGGTGAGCGAGCACATTGCAGCCAATGATCGCCAGGCATTGCTCCACTGGGAGAGTGCTCCAAAAGCGCTGGAAAACCACCCAACCCCAGAGCACTTCCAGCCCTTGCTGGTGGCCATGGGGGCAGGTGGTGATGCAACTCAGTTACACCACAGCATTGAACATGGCGTACTGGCAATGGATGTCTATCAGTTCGCTTAAGCCGTTGGGCGAGGCTTCATCGTCGTGCGGCGGTCATGGTAAGCAATTGCCAACCCGCTGCCCATAATCAGCACACTGCCCACCCATACCCACAGATCCGGCAGCTCTCCCCAGAACCACCAGCCAAGCAGCACCGCCCACAGCATTGCAGTGTAATCGAAGGGAGCGGCAATCGCGGCAGGGGCAAAGCGGAATGCCAGGGTAATAAACGCGGTCGCGCCAATACCCAAAACACCCGAGACCAAAAAGCCAAGCCAGTGCCAGGGCTCTGGGGTTTGCCAAACCCAGGGCAAACTCAGAGCAGTGACGATAAAGGGCACTAACGTCATGTAGAACACCATTGCCCACAGGTGCTCCCTAGCACCGTAGCGCCGCGCAGTAATCATCATCAGTGCATAAAAGAAAGCCGCTCCCAAGAGGGTTAGCGTGCCAAGCTGGAACGCATCACCGCCGGGGCGAACCACAATCAGCACGCCAGCAAAGCCAACTAACGACGCCACTAATACAGGCGGATCGATCCGCTCGCCAAGCAGCGGTACTGAGAGCAACGTTACAAACAAGGGCGCCACAAAAGCGATTGCCGTGGCCTCTGCGAGTGGCAGCAGGGTTAGCCCCCAGACAAAACACACCATCGTGGCGGTATAAATCAATCCTCTGAGAAGGTGTACACGGGGGCGCTTGGTATGCAACTTGCGCAATCCGCCTGCAAAATGCGCCAACAGAGCAATGAGCGGTAATGACACGAGCGTACGAAAGAAAATAATCTGTAGCGGCGAATGGACCTCGCCTAGCCACTTCGATACCGCATCACCGAGCGCTAAGAACAGAACTCCTAAGCACATGCACAGGATACCTTTTAACGACGTTGTCACGACGCTCTCCTTTTGCCCTTTGGACACTTTATCAGCCGGGATTAACAACTAATAAAAAACCCCGCCAATGTGTCACTGACGGGGCTGCGGATCTAACGTGGCTTTACAAACTTGCGTTGACCACCATGCACTCCATCCCCTGCGCCTGGAGCGTTCTACAAGCGCGTCTGGCGCGTGCTTCGTCCAAGGCGACAACCCTGGCGCGGAATACCGGCGTTTGACCAGCTAAAGTATCGATAGCAACCCGCCCCCCCACTTCATGAGGCAGGCGCTGCGCTGCCTGACGTGCCAACTGCTCTGCTCGTGCTGCCTGGCTAAAAGCACCTACCTGGATACCCCAATCACCAGCAGTAACAGACCGTTGAGGCGTAGCTGCCAATTCGCGCTCACGTTCAATAAAAGCGTTCACCGGGTCTGGTCTACGGGTGACAGGAACTTCTGTCGGTGCCTCCATTGAGCGCGCGAGACGATCTTCAATTTCAACAGCCGGTGCAGACGCTGGTGAAGGAGAAAGGGTTGTCGCTGCCAAATTATTCGAAGCCGCTGTATTATTCGAAATCGTTACATTACTGGCCATGACAGGGCGATTAGAGGCTGGCGGTGTCGACATGGGGCGTTGGCTAGGCGCGTTAGAGCCAGAGAAAGCCATAAACTCTCTAGAAAAAGTGGTATTGGCCAGCCACGTTTGCTGGTCACGCAGCGCTGCACGAGCAAAGCTACGGTCTAACAGGTTCGCCATATGAGAATCACGAGATGAACCACTAAAGCCACCCATGACAACGCCCACCATACGGCGATCCCCGTGGACGGCCGTTGTCGCTACATTGAAACCAGATGCACGAATGAAGCCGGTTTTAAGGCCATCTGCACCGGGGTAGTTTTTCACTAAGCGGTTATGGCTGGTGTGCCGGGTACCACGATAGGTGAACTCCTGGAGCCCAAAGTAGTGGTAGTACTGTGGGAAGTCCTGCATCACGCGCACAGAGAGTGTCACCATATCCCGTGCCGTGGTGACCTGCTGATCATCAGGTAGACCCGAGGCATTACGGAACGTGGTGGCATTCATGCCTAGCTCGCGCGCTTTTGCGGTCATCAGCTGAGCGAAACGCTGCTCGCTACCACCTAATGCTTCAGCCACCACGACGGCAACATCATTAGCAGAGCGCACTGCCAACGCACGAATAGCAGAATCAACAGGAATGGTACTACCTGCAGAAAGCCACAGTTTTACAGCAGGCATGGCGGCAGCTTGAGCAGACACAGGAAGCGGCTGATTAAGACTGAGCTGGCCACTCTCCAATGCTTCAAATGTAAGATAAAGCGTCATCATTTTGGTTAACGATGCGGGGTAGCGACGCTCATCGGCATTCTCGGCGTACAGCACCTCTCCGTTTTCCAAATCCACAACAATCCCAGCATAACGCGGATTTGCATGAGCACTCGATATCGTGCTTAGCAGCAATACCATTAACGACAGCGGAAGCCACCAACGCGCGACGATCGTTGCGCATATTCCCCTTGTTGCCATACATGCCCCTTTCTTGTTTTGCTGTGATGTAACACTACCAACCATTAATCTACTTGCCACACTAAGAAATCTAAGACTAGCACGGTAACTCTTCAAGTGAATTAAGAAAGCAGTATAAAAGTTGAAAACGCAATGAAATGAATAGACCAAAAAAAACCGACCCTAAGGGGTCGGCTTTCATTTTGTTGAGCAACAACGCAGAGACTTACTCTTCTGCAGCTGCTTCTTCAACAACCGGACGGTCAACCAGCTCAACGAACGCCATGGGCGCGTTGTCGCCTGTGCGGTAACCGCACTTGAGGATGCGGATGTAACCACCCGGACGCTCGGCATAACGCGGACCTAGCTCGTTGAACAGTTTGCCGACGGCTTCTTTGGAGCGCGTGCGGGCAAATGCCAAACGGCGGTTTGCAACGCTATCCTGCTTGGCTAGGGTAATTAGCGGCTCGATAACGCGACGCAATTCCTTGGCCTTAGGCAGGGTTGTCTTGATGACTTCATGTTCGACCAGAGAGACAGACATGTTCTTAAACATGGCCTGACGATGCGAGCTGGTACGATTCAGATGACGACCACTCTTACGATGACGCATGGTTGTAATTCCTTACCAAACTGGGACTCGAGTCGACACTCACGCGGAGGCCTTGTCGTCCTTCAGGCTAGCGGGTGGCCAATTTTCCAGCCGCATGCCGAGGGACAAGCCGCGCGCTGCCAATACGTCTTTGATTTCATTCAAAGACTTTTTACCAAGATTCGGTGTCTTCAGCAGCTCAACTTCAGTGCGCTGGATAAGATCACCAATGTAGTAAATATTCTCGGCTTTTAGGCAGTTAGCGCTGCGAACTGTCAACTCAAGATCGTCTACGGGGCGCAATAGGATAGGATCAACAAGATCCTCTTCCTCTTCGACTTCCTGCTCTTTATCAGCTTCCAGGTCGACGAAGGCGGCCAGCTGCTCTTGCAGAATGGTCGCACTGCGACGGATAGCCTCTTCCGGATCCAGTGTACCGTCGGTTTCCAGATCGATAATTAACTTATCGAGGTCGGTGCGCTGCTCAACACGAGCGGCTTCAACCGAATAGGAAACACGGCGAACAGGGCTGAAGGTGGCATCCAGCTGCAGGCGGCCAATTGCACGTGTCTCTTCATCAGAGCCACGAGCGTCAGCCGGTTCGTAACCACGACCCAGCGCTACCTTAAGCTGAATTTTCAGCTCGGCACCTTCATTGACATGAGCAATGACGTGATCCGGGTTGACGATTTCGACGCTATGATCAAGCGCAATGTCGCCAGCGGTGACGACAGCTGGGCCCTGCTTGTTCAGCGAGAGCACCGCCTCATCGCGGCTGTGCATCTTGATCGCAACATCTTTCAAGTTCAGGAGGATTTCGATGACATCTTCCTGCACCCCTTCGAGCGCACTGTATTCGTGCTCTACACCGGCAATTTCAGCCTCTACCACGGCAGCGCCGGGCATGGACGAAAGCAGAATGCGACGAAGTGCATTCCCCAGGGTGTGACCAAAGCCGCGCTCGAACGGTTCGAGAACGATTTTGGCATGATGTGCGCTGATTTCTTCGACCTTGATGTCACGAGGACGAAGAAACTCTGTCACTGAACGCTGCATATGAACACCTTTCAGGCTGCCAAACGGATACTGAGTACTCTAGAGCACACTACTCAAGAGCATCTGGGCGGTTAGCTTTGCTACCCCGCCCAGGTCTCAAGAAGCAGAAATGTAAATCAAACTGCTTACTTGGAGTACAGCTCGACGATCAGGTTTTCGTTGATGTCGGCAGTCAGGTCACCGCGTTCAGGCAGAGCCTTGAAAGTGCCTTCCATCTTCTTGGCGTCGATTTCGATCCAAGCGATATCGCCACGGTTGGCCGCAATGGTCAACGAGTGTTGAATACGTGCTTGGTTCTTCGCCTTTTCGCGAACAGAAACAACGTCACCGGGCTTCACTTGGTAGGAAGCAACGTTAACGGTGCGGCCGTTCACGGAAATCGCCTTGTGGCTGACCAGCTGACGCGCTTCAGAGCGAGTCGAGCCAAAGCCCATGCGGTAGACGACGTTATCCAGTCGGGATTCAAGCAACTGCAACAATACTTCACCAGTCGCACCTTTCAGGCGAGCGGCTTCTTTGTAGTAGTTGCGGAACTGCTTTTCGAGTACGCCATACATACGGCGTACTTTCTGCTTCTCACGAAGCTGCAAGCCGTAGTCGGAAAGACGCTGACGACGCTGGCCGTGTACACCCGGGATCTGCTCGGATTTACACTTTTTCTCGAAGGGAGTAACACCGCTCTTTAAAAAGAGGTCGGTGCCTTCACGACGAGACAGTTTGCACTTCGGTCCAATATAACGAGCCATGAATCTGTCTCCTTAAACGCGGCGTTTCTTAGGCGGACGGCAGCCATTATGAGGAATGGGCGTCGCGTCAGTGATGCTTTGCACGCGGAAGCCGGCGGCATTGAGAGCGCGCACGGCGGATTCACGGCCTGGACCGGGGCCCTTGACCAGCACGTCTACGTTTTTCACACCATACTCGGCTGCAGCAGTTGCTGCACGCTCACTTGCCACTTGAGCAGCGAACGGGGTGCTCTTGCGAGAACCACGAAAACCCGAACCACCGGCTGTCGCCCAAGAAAGAGCGTTGCCCTGGCGGTCTGTGATCGTCACGATCGTGTTGTTAAAAGAGGCGTGGATATGCGCTACGGCGTCCACTACCTGCTTTTTAACCTTTTTACGGTTACTACGCGGGTTAGCCATGTTGATGTCTATTCCTGTCTTAACGTCAGCTCTCTATTAAAGAGCCTGCGTGTTATTTGCGGATCGGCTTACGCGGGCCCTTACGGGTACGCGCGTTAGTCTTAGTCCGCTGACCACGCAGCGGAAGACTACGACGATGACGCAGACCACGGTAGCAGCCTAAGTCCATGAGACGCTTAATGTTAAGCGTAACATCACGACGAAGGTCGCCTTCTACGGTGTACTTACCAACTTCAGAACGCAGGGTATCCAGCTCATCGCTAGATAGATCCTGGATCTTGGTAGTAGGCGCGATACCGGCAGCAGCACAAACGTGCTGAGCGCGGGTACGGCCAATCCCGAAGATATAGGTCAGCGAGATCGCCGCATGCTTGTTGTCCGGGATATTGACGCCTGCAATACGGGCCATCAGCTTACTCCGAAATTTGAGCGGCTTGCTCGTTTGTTCATCTACAAAAGGTGCAACAGCATACCCCTTTATAAGCCTTATGGCAAGGGGTATGCCGGCACCCGCTTAAAAACAACCCAGGTATTAACCCTGGCGCTGTTTGTGCCGCGGTTCGATACAAATGACGCGGACAGCGCCATTGCGTCGAATGATCTTACAATTACGGCACATCTTCTTTACGGAAGCTCGAACTTTCATCGTTCTCTCCAAATCGCAACGGCGCGCCTCAGCGCATAATGCCGCCGCTACCGTAGCCTTTCAGGTTGGACTTCTTCATCACCGAGTCATATTGATGCGACATGAGATGCGACTGCACCTGGGCCATGAAGTCCATGATGACCACAACCACGATCAGAAGCGAAGTTCCGCCGAAGAAAAACGGCACGTTCCACGCAACGATCAAGAACTGGGGCATCAAGGAAACCGCAGTGATATACAAGGCACCGAACAAAGTAAGACGAGTCATTACTTTATCGATATAGCGAGCGGTCTGCTCGCCGGGGCGAATGCCCGGCAGGAAGGCGCCTGACTTTTTAAGATTGTCAGCCACATCCTTGGGGTTGAAGACCAGCGCTGTGTAAAAGAAGCAGAAGAATACCACTGCCGCCGCGAAAAGCAAGATGTAAAGCGGTTGGCCGGGGCCTAACGCTTGTGATGCACGCTGTAACCACTCCATTCCTTCGCCAGCACCCACCCACTGACCAATAGAGGCCGGGAAGAGTAAAATACTGGAAGCGAAGATTGCTGGAATAACACCAGCCATATTCACTTTCAAAGGCAGGTAGCTGCTTTGGCCTGCATACATCTTATTGCCGACCTGGCGCCTGGGGTAGTTCACTTTCAAGCGGCGTTGACCGCGCTCAATGAACACCACAAACGCAACGGTAGCAATACCTAGCACTGACAGCGCTAACAGCGGAAGAACATTCCAGGCACCTTCATTACGAGCAAGCTCGAACGCTTGCCCAACGGCACTGGGCAGCCCAGCGACGATCCCCGCGAAGATCAACAGCGAAATACCGTTGCCGATGCCCTTCTCGGTGATCTGCTCACCTAGCCACATCATAAACACCGCGCCTGATACAAATGTAATCACGGCGGTGAAAAAGAAGCTGAAGTCAGCGCTGTATGCGATGCCTTGGCTAGCCAGACCGACGGACATACCGGTAGCCTGGACGAAAGCCAGTATCACCGTGCCGTAGCGCGTGTACTGGCTAATCTTGCGGCGGCCAGCCTCACCCTCTTTCTTGAGCTGTTCAAGATGAGGGGAGACCGCAGTCATGAGCTGCATGATAATCGACGCCGAAATGTAGGGCATTATGCCCAGGGCGAGGACGCTCATGCGCTCCAGGGCGCCACCCGAGAACATGTTAAACATGCCTAGAATGGTGCCCTGTTGCTCCCTAAACAAGGCAGCAAGCTGGTCAGGATTGATACCGGGAACGGGAATGTGGGCACCAATACGGTACACCACGATGGCGAGGAGCACGAAGCGCAAACGCGCCCACAGTTCACTCAGACCGCTGCCCATCGCCGGCATATTTCCTGACTTGGCCATTTAGTCCTCTACCTTGCCGCCGGCGGCTTCGATCGCTTCACGGGCACCTTTGGTGACCTTGATACCACGAACGGTAACCGCCTTTTTCAGTTCGCCAGAAAGGATGATCTTCGCATGAAGCGTCGCATCCTTTAGCACGTTGGCTTGCTTCAGAGTTTCCATAGTGACTTCGTCACCGGCAACCTTAGCAAGTTCAGCCAGACGTACTTCTTCAGATACCAATGACTTAGCAGACGTAAAGCCGAACTTCGGCAAACGACGCTGCAATGGCATCTGACCGCCTTCGAAACCAGGCTTGACGCTGCCGCCACTGCGAGATTTCTGACCTTTGTGGCCACGGCCACCGGTCTTACCAAGACCGGAGCCGATACCACGACCAACGCGCTTTTCAGCGTGTTTGGAGCCCGGTGCCGGGCTCAGGGTATTGAGTTTCATGGATTACTCTCCCTCAACGCGCACAAGGTAGTTAACCTTGTGGATCATGCCGCGTACGGCAGGGGTGTCTTCCAGCTCAACCGTATGACCGATGCGACGCAGACCCAGGCCCTTCATAGTAGCCTTGTGCTTGGGCAAAACGCCGATGGTGCTGCGGATCTGGGTAACCTTGATCGTTGCTGCCATGGTGCCTTACCCCGTGATCGCTTCGACAGACAGACCGCGCTTAGCGGCAATGTCTTCCGGTGCTTGCATGGAGGAGAGACCTTTAACAGTCGCTCGCACCACGTTAACCGGGTTGGTGGAACCGTAGCACTTGGCCAGTACATCATGGACACCAGCGAGCTCTAGTACAGAGCGCATGGCGCCGCCAGCGATGATACCGGTACCTTCAGAAGCCGGCTGCATGTACACCTTAGAAGCACCGTGACGGGCTTTTATCGGGTACTGAAGCGTATGGCCTGCAAGGTTAACCTTGACCATGTTGCGACGAGCTTGATCCATCGCTTTCTGGATCGCAACAGGCACTTCACGCGCCTTGCCACGACCAAAACCGACACGACCTTTACCATCACCAACGACGGTCAGCGCGGTGAAGCCGAAAATACGACCACCTTTGACCACCTTGGCGACGCGGTTGACCTGCACTAACTTCTCTTGCAGATCACCGCTTTGCTGTTCGTTCTTCGCCATCGTAAAACCCTTTAGAATTCCAGGCCGCCTTCACGTGCGGCGTCGGCCAGAGCCTTAACGCGACCGTGATACTTAAAGCCAGCACGATCGAAGGCCACCTGGGTGATGCCTGCTTCTTTAGCGCGTTCAGCAATCAGAGCGCCAACCTTAGAGGCGGCTTCTGCGTTGCCAGTCGCACCCTCGCGCAGTGCTTTGTCCAGCGTAGAAGCACTGGCTAGCACTTTGCCACCATCCGGCGAGATAATCTGCGCATAGATGTGACGCGGGGTACGGTTGACGCACAGGCGATACACGCCCAGCTCGCGGATCTTTGCGCGAGCGCGGCGGGCACGACGGAGACGAGATTCTTTCTTCGCGTTCATAACCCTGCCTTACTTCTTCTTGGCTTCTTTGCGACGCACCTGCTCGTCGGCGTACCGAACACCCTTGCCTTTATACGGCTCAGGGGGACGGAAGGCGCGGATTTCCGCGGCGCACTGGCCGAGCATCTGCTTGTCCGCGCTTTTCAGCACGATCACGGTGTTCTTCGGCGTTTCCGCTGAGACACCCTTAGGCAGTTCATAGTCGACCGGGTGCGAGAAGCCCAGTGAAAGATTGAGCGTCTGGCCCTTAGCTTGGGCACGATAACCGACGCCTACAATTTCGAGAGTTTTTGTGAAACCCTCGGATACGCCCGTTACCAGGTTCTGAACCAAGGCGCGGGTAGTACCGGCCATTGCCCAGCTCTTGGCAGACTCACTCGGGGCGAAGGTCAGCTGGCCATCTTCTTGACCAATCACCACGTCCTGGTGAATGGGCATAGATAGCGTGCCCTGGCCGCCTTTGGCGGTCAGCTGGCCAGCGTCGATTTTAATCTCGACACCAGCAGGCACTTTAACCGGATATTTCGCTATGCGGGACATTCCAGCCTCCTAGAATACGGTGCAGATGACTTCGCCACCGACGCCTGCTTGGCGCGCGGCACGATCGGTCATGACACCATTAGAGGTGGTGACAATCGCGATACCCAGACCATCGGCGACCTTAGGCAGGTTGTCTTTGCCCTTGTACTGGCGCAGAGACGGCTTGGAAACCCGTTGAATGTGCTCAATAACCGGCTTACCCTCAAAATATTTAAGAGTAACGGTCAGCTCGGGTTTAACGCCTTCAGCCACCGTAAAGTCGGTAATGTAGCCTTCTTCCTTTAACACGCGGGCCACTTCCACTTTCAGCTTGGAGGACGGCATGGTAGCCGTCTCCTTGGTGGCCATCTGCGCATTGCGGATACGGGTAAACATATCCGCTAGAGTGTCTTGCATGCTCATTTAATGTGCGCTCCTGATGATTCGACGTGACGTTACCAGCTGGACTTTTTCAGGCCAGGGACGTCGCCACGCATGGCGGCTTCACGCAGCTTGTTACGGCCAAGGCCGAACTTGTTGTAAAAACCGTGCGGACGGCCAGTCACGCGGCAGCGGTTACGCTGACGCACCGGGCTTGAGTCGCGCGGCAGTTGCTGCAGCTTCAGCGTCGCCTCGAAACGTTCTTCTTCAGAAGCGTTCACGTCCGAGATGATTTTCTTGAGCTCTGCGCGCTTAGCCGCAAACTTCTCGACTAGCTGAGTACGCTTGAGCTCGCGCTCTACCATACTTTTCTTAGCCATGATCCAACCCTTATTTCTTAAACGGGAAGTTCAGTGCTGCTAATAGCGCACGACCTTCCTCGTCGGTGTTGGCGGTAGTAGTGATAGTGACGTCCAGCCCCCGGATGCGATCGATCTTATCATACTCGATCTCTGGGAAGATGATCTGCTCACGCACACCCATTGAGTAATTGCCGCGACCGTCAAAAGACTTCGGATTGAGACCACGGAAGTCACGCACGCGGGGAATCGCAATGTTCACCAGGCGGTCCAGGAAGTCCCACATACGCGCTGAGCGTAGTGTAACTTTGACACCGATCGGCCAACCTTCGCGCACCTTGAAGCCCGCGATGGACTTGCGTGCCTTGGTCACCAACGGCTTTTGACCAGAGAGTTTCTCCAGGTCACCGATGGCATTGTCGATCAGTTTTTTATCACTGACCGCTTCGCCGATACCCATGTTCAGAGTCACTTTCGTGATCCGGGGTACCTGCATTACGTTGGCGTAGCTGAACTGCTCTTTGAGCTGGGCTACAACCTCGTTTTGATAACGTTCTTTCAAGTTCGCCATTTTGCTACCCGACTCGCGTTAGGCGTCGATCTGCGTCTGCGTCGACTTGTAGATACGTACCTTGGTACCGTCTTCCTTAACTTGGAAGCCGACGCGATCCGCCTTACCGGTCTCCGAATTGAAGATGGCTACGTTGGACGCGTGAATCGGAGCCTCACGCTCGACGATACCGCCCTGATTTCCCGCCATGGGATTAGGCTTGGTGTGACGTTTAATCATATTCACACCGGACACCACGAAGCGGTTTTCTAGTACCCGCTTAACAGTGCCACGTTTGCCTTCATCCTTCCCGGCGATGACGATGACTTCATCGTCACGTTTGATCTTTTGCATATCCGCCTCGCTCCTTACAGCACTTCAGGCGCTAGGGAAATGATCTTCATGAACTTCTCATTACGAAGCTCACGAGTTACCGGCCCGAAGATACGCGTGCCGATCGGCTGTTCGTTGGTGTTATTCAACAAAACCGCCGCATTTCCATCGAAACGGATCAGCGAACCGTCACTACGACGGACGCCACTACGGGTGCGAACGACTACCGCTTTCAGCACTTGGCCTTTTTTGACCTTACCGCGCGGAATCGCTTCCTTCACCGTTACCTTAATGACGTCACCAACGCGAGCGTAGCGACGGTGTGAACCGCCCAACACCTTGATGCATTGCACCCGGCGCGCTCCGCTGTTGTCGGCGACATCCAGCATTGTCTGAGTCTGAATCATCGGTTTTCTCCAAACCTAATCTGACTGCACTGATCGGCAGACTTTAGGTATTACCCCTTAGCCTGCTCAACCACCTCGACCAGCGTCCAAGCTTTCTTCTTGGAAAGCGGACGGCACTCCTGAATGGAAACCGTATCGCCTGCCTTAGCTTGGTTCGCCTCATCATGGGCGTGCAGCTTGGTGGAGCGCTTGACGTATTTTCCGTAGATCGGGTGACGCTCACGACGCTCGATCATAACGACGATGGATTTATCCATCTTATCGCTCACCACCTTGCCGGTGAGCGTACGTGTTTTTTTCTCTTCGGCCATCTTATTCACCTGCCTTCTCGTTGAGCAAAGTCTTCACACGGGCGATATCCCGGCGGACCTGCTTGAGCAGATGAGTCTGGCTCAGTTGGCCAGTGGCCTTCTGCATGCGCAGGTTAAACTGCTCGCGGAGTAGCTCGAGGAGTTGCTCTTGCAGCTCTCCTACGGACTTTTCACGAATTTCCTGGGCTTTCATCACATCACCGTCCGTTTAGCAAAGGTGGTGGACAAGGGCATCTTCTGTGCGGCCAATTCAAATGCTTCACGGGCCAGCTCTTCGGATACACCTTCAATTTCGTACAGGACCCGACCCGGTTGGATCTGGGCTACCCAGTACTCAACGGAACCTTTACCTTTACCCATACGAACTTCGAGCGGCTTCTTGGAGATCGGCTTATCAGGGAAGACGCGGATCCAAATCTTACCGCCACGTTTAACGTGACGTGTGATCGCACGACGGCCTGCTTCGATCTGGCGCGCAGTGATGCGGCCACGACCGGTTGCTTTGAGACCGTACTCCCCGAAGCTGATTTTGCTTCCGCGATGCGCCAGGCCACGGTTGCGGCCTTTCATCATCTTACGGAATTTCATACGCTTGGGCTGTAACATCGACTCGCTCTCCCCTTACCTGGAACCTTTCTTCTTGGGCGCGTTGCCGGCAGGCTGCTGTTGCTTAGCCTTGGCACGTACTTCCTCAATACCACCGAGGATTTCACCCTTGAAGATCCACACTTTGACGCCGATGACGCCGTAGGTGGTGTGAGCTTCGTAAGTGGCGTAGTCGATATCCGCACGCAACGTGTGCAACGGAACGCGACCTTCGCGGTACCATTCGGTACGTGCGATTTCGGCACCACCCAGACGACCTGACAGCTGAATCTTAATGCCGCCAGCGCCAAGACGCATTGCGTTCTGTACCGCGCGCTTCATAGCACGACGGAACATTACGCGACGCTCAAGCTGACCCGCTACGTTAGCAGCGACTAGCTTGGCATCCAGCTCCGGCTTGCGAACTTCTTCGATGTTCACATGAACCGGAACACCCATCATCTCGGTTAGATCGCGACGTAAACGGTCGACATCTTCACCTTTTTTGCCAATCACGATACCCGGACGGGCAGTGTGAATGGTGATGCGGGCATTGTTAGCCGGACGCTCGATGTGAATGCGGCTTACGGAAGCGTTCTTTAAACGCTGATCCAGGAAGCTGCGCACTTCGAGATCATTATTGAGCTTATCGGCATAAGCGCCGCGCTCGGCATACCAGACAGAAGCATGGTCTTTGACGATGCCCAGTCGAATGCCTGTTGGATTGACTTTCTGACCCATCTGGTCGACTCCTACTTCTCGGCTACCTTGACGGTGATGTGGCAGGTGCGCTTCAAGATACGATCCGCACGGCCTTTGGCGCGCGGCTTGATACGCTTGAGCGTCACGCCCTCATCGACACAGATGGTCGAGACACGCAGCTCGTCGATGTCCATGCCGTTATTTTCTTCCGCATTCGCGATGGCGGACTGAAGCACTTTCTTGACCAGTTTGGCAGCCTTCTTCGGTGAGAAGGTCAGCAGGTCAATAGCTTCGGCGACCGGTTTACCGCGCACCTGGTCAGCCACCAAACGGGCCTTCTGTGCGGATAAAGCAGCGCCACTCAGCTTAGCTGTGACTTCCATCTCTTAATCCTCTCTGGCTTACCGTTTGGCTTTCTTGTCCGCAGCATGCCCGCGATATGTGCGAGTAGCAGCGAATTCGCCAAGTTTATGACCCACCATTTCCTCGGAGACGTGCACCGGGACATGCTGGCGTCCGTTATGGACCGCAATAGTCAGACCTACCATGTTGGGCAGGATCATCGAACGACGCGACCAAGTCTTGATTGGTTTGCGATCGTTCTTCTCCACTGCAGCCTCTACCTTCTTCAAAAGATGAAGGTCAATGAAGGGACCTTTCTTTAGTGAACGTGGCACAGCCGTTACCTCTTAAGTTCTTGGCAATTTCGATTAACGCGTCTTGTTACGACGACGGATAATCAGCTTGTCGGTGCGCTTGTTCTTACGCGTCTTGTGACCCTTAGTCGGCACACCCCATGGGGATACCGGGTGACGACCACCACTGGTGCGGCCTTCACCACCACCGTGCGGGTGATCCACCGGGTTCATCGCGACACCGCGAACAGTCGGACGCACGCCTCTCCAGCGCTTCGCACCGGCCTTGCCAAGTTGACGCAGGCTGTGCTCGGAGTTGCTCACTTCGCCCAGAGTTGCGCGGCACTCAGCCAACACTTTGCGCATTTCGCCAGAGCGAAGACGTAAGGTGGCGTAGTTACCTTCACGAGCAACCAGCTGAGCGCTAGTACCGGCACTGCGAGCAATCTGCGCGCCTTTACCCGGCTTCAGTTCGATACCGTGAACGGTAGAACCAAGCGGAATATTGCGCAGCGGCAAAGCATTGCCTTTTTTGATGGGCGCGTTCACACCAGATTCCAGCACGTCACCCGCGCTGACACCTTTCGGTGCAATGATGTAACGACGCTCACCATCTGCATATTTCAATAGTGCAATATGCGCACTACGGTTCGGATCGTGCTCAAGACGCTCAACGGTGGCTGGAATGCCATCTTTGGTGCGTTTGAAGTCGATCAACCGGTAGTGCTGACGGTGACCACCGCCCACGTGGCGGGTGGTGATGCGACCGTAGTTGTTACGGCCACCGGACTTGGACTGTTTTTCCAAAAGCGGTGCATAAGCACGGCCTTTGTACAGTTCCTCACCAACGATCTTAACGACGTGGCGACGACCGGCGGATGTGGGTTTGGTCTTGACGATTGCCATTATCCGTACTCCTGCCCTTATTCGGCGCCAGAGAAGTCTTCGAGCGTTTCACCCGCAGCCAGGGTCACATACGCTTTGCGGTAACCCTTACGCAGGCCAACGCCGTGAGCAGTACGCTTAGTTTTCCCCTTCACGTTCAATACTTGAACGCTGCCGACCTTCTTGCCGAATAGTGCTTCAACGGCTTTCTTGAT
The DNA here is from genome assembly GCF_014897875.1 of Halomonas sp. 3A7M. Taxonomy (NCBI): domain Bacteria; kingdom Pseudomonadati; phylum Pseudomonadota; class Gammaproteobacteria; order Oceanospirillales; family Halomonadaceae; genus Halomonas; species Halomonas sp. 3A7M. Next base: position 66,866 of record NZ_JABUZD010000165.1, on the reverse strand, counting down.
CTCGGGTTTGGTAGCATCAGATGCCACCTTGAAAACGTACTGGTTGCGCTCGGCTGCCATCGCGGCCTTTTCGGTCACGTGCGGTCCAAGCAGAACCTTAAATACGCGCTCCTGGTTCATGCCAGCTTCTCCTCGAATTTACGCAGGGCGGAGACGGTGACCAGAACCTTATCAAAGGCTACTAGGCTCACCGGATCAGCTGCAGCGACATCCACCACGTCAACGTGGGGAAGGTTGCGTGCGGCCAGATAGAGCTTCTCGTCAATTTCTTCGGTGACGATCAACACTTTCTCAAGGTTGAGCTCTTTCAGCTTGGCAGCTACCTGCTTGGTCTTCGGCGCTTCAACGCTAAACTCTTCAACAGCGACAAGACGCTCTTGACGTACGAGTTCAGACAGGATGGAACGCATCGCCGCACGGTACATTTTGCGGTTTACTTTCTGGCTATGGTCCTGAGGACGCGCCGCGAAAGTTACGCCGCCGCTGCGCCATAGCGGAGAGCGGATAGTACCGGCACGTGCACGACCGGTACCCTTCTGACGCCACGGCTTCTTACCACCACCACGTACGTCGGAACGGTTCTTTTGAGCGCGGGTACCTTGACGGCCACCAGCCAAATAGGCGGTTACCACCTGGTGAACCAGCGCTTCGTTGAATTCTTTGCCAAAAGTGGCATCGGCTACTTCAACGGTACCCGTGCCTGCAGCAAGATTCAGATTCATTGGTAATTATCCCCTTCAGCGAGCTTTCACGGCGCTGCGAACGATAACATCGCTACCGGTCGCGCCCGGAACAGCACCTTTGATCAGCAGCAGGTTACGCTCGGCGTCGACACGGACGATCTCAAGGCTCTGCACGGTGCAACGGGCATTACCCATTTGACCGGCCATTTTCTTGCCTTTAAATACGCGACCCGGAGTCTGACACATGCCGATAGAGCCCGGCGCGCGGTGCGACAGGGAGTTACCATGCGTGTTGTCTTGGGTACGGAAATTCCAGCGCTTAACAGCACCCTGGAAGCCTTTACCCTTAGAGGTGCCGGTCACGTCAATCATTTGACCAGCTTCGAAGAGGGATACGGTGAGTTCGCCACCCACTTCCGGAGATTCTTCGCCTTCTGCAAGACGGAATTCCATCAGTGAACGACCAGCCTCAACACCCGCCTTGGCAAACTGACCAGCTTGCGCTTTGGTGAGGTGCTTAGCTTTACGAGAACCTGTGGTGACCTGAACCGCTGCGTAACCGTCAGACTCAAGAGTCTTAACGCGCGTTACACGGTTAGGATCAACTTCAATAACGGTCACGGGCACGGAAGCGCCATCTTCGGTAAAGACACGGGTCATCCCGGCCTTTTTACCGACTAAACCGATAGTCATACTCAGTCTCCTATAGTGTACGGGGCTATCACCCGCTATGGCTGCCCTTTCCAGAGCATTCCACTAGCACATTGTGTGGCGCCTCACGGCGCGGCGGCTGCTGCTCATTCTAAAAATTAATGAGCGCTGGGCCGCAAGTGTCTAGTGTAATTAGTCGAGCTTGATTTGCACGTCTACGCCAGCGGCGAGATCGAGCTTCATCAGCGCATCAACAGTTTTCTCGGTTGGCTCAACAATATCGAGCACACGCTTGTGCGTACGAATCTCATACTGATCACGCGCATCTTTGTTGACGTGCGGTGAAATCAGAATGGTGTAACGCTCGCGGTTGGTCGGCAGCGGGATCGGACCACGAACCTGAGCACCAGTACGCTTAGCGGTTTCAACGATTTCCGCTGTGGACTGATCAATCAGGCGATGGTCGAACGCTTTCAACCGAATGCGAATCTTTTGGTTCTGCATTTGCCCTAAACTCCAATGGATGTCGACGGCGCGAGCCGTCTACCCACGCATTCAAAGGATGCGCATTATAGGCACGCCAAAAGCCCATGTCAAACATTTGCTATTGGTGCGCAGAAAAGGGGGCTCGCAAGAGCCCCCTTGATCAATCAATCAAGCAAGCTTACTTGACGATTTTTGCAACAACGCCAGCACCAACGGTACGACCACCTTCGCGAATTGCGAAGCGCAGACCTTCGTCCATAGCGATTGGAGCAATCAGGGTAACAACCATCTTAACGTTGTCGCCCGGCATTACCATTTCAACACCTTCCGGCAGTTCACAAGTACCCGTTACGTCAGTGGTACGGAAGTAGAACTGGGGACGGTAGCCTTTGAAGAAAGGCGTGTGACGACCACCTTCTTCTTTGGACAATACGTAAACTTCTGCTTCGAAGGTGGTGTGCGGGTTGATGGTGCCCGGCTTAGCCAGAACCTGGCCACGCTCGACGTCATCACGCTTAGTACCACGCAGCAGAGCGCCAACGTTCTCACCTGCACGACCTTCGTCGAGCAGCTTACGGAACATTTCAACACCGGTAACGATGGTTTTAGTGGTGTCGCGGATACCCACGATTTCCACTTCTTCGCCTGCTTTAACGATACCGCGCTCTACACGACCGGTAACGACAGTACCGCGGCCAGAGATAGAGAACACGTCTTCGATCGGCATCAGGAACGGCTGGTCGATAGCACGCTCCGGCTCAGGAATGTACTGATCCAGAGCTTTAATCAGATTCGCAACAGCAGTAGTACCCATGCCGTTCTCATCTTCACCGTTCAGAGCCATCAGCGCAGAACCAGTGATGATCGGCGTGTCGTCACCCGGGAAGTCGTACTCGTCGAGGAGTTCACGAACTTCCATCTCAACCAGCTCAAGCAGCTCTTCGTCATCGACCATGTCCGCTTTGTTCAGGAACACAACGATGAACGGAACGCCAACCTGACGAGACAGCAGGATGTGCTCACGCGTCTGCGGCATCGGGCCATCAGCAGCAGAACATACCAGGATTGCGCCATCCATCTGCGCAGCACCGGTGATCATGTTCTTGACGTAGTCAGCGTGTCCTGGGCAGTCAACGTGCGCATAGTGGCGCTCTTCAGACTGATACTCAACGTGAGACGTAGCGATGGTGATACCGCGCTCGCGCTCTTCAGGAGCGTTATCGATGGTATCAAACTCACGCCAGTCGCCGCCGAAAACCTCAGCAGACACACGGGTTAGGGCCGCTGTCAGGGTCGTTTTACCGTGGTCGACGTGACCGATGGTGCCGACGTTGACGTGCGGTTTGGAACGTTCAAATTTTTCCTTAGCCACTGCTATAACCTCTTTACGTTAGCTAACGGTTAACCGTTTTGATTGATGACGGCTTCAACGACGCTGGAGGGCGCCTCCTCGTACTTCGCGAACTCCATAGAGTAGCTCGCGCGGCCCTGGGTTTGTGAGCGCAAATCGGTTGCATAACCGAACATCTCACCCAGTGGCACCGTTGCACGAATGACTTTACCAGAAGAGGAGTCATCCATACCCTGCACCAGACCGCGACGACGGCTCAGGTCGCCCATGACGTCACCCATAAACTCTTCGGGGGTCACGATTTCGACCTTCATCACCGGCTCCAGCAGCACGGCCTTGGCCTTCCTGGCACCTTCTTTCACTGCCATAGAAGAAGCAATCTTGAACGCAGTCTCGTTAGAGTCCACGTCATGGAAGGAACCATCAAACAGCGTTACTTTAACGTCGATCATCGGGTAACCCGCGATGACACCGTTTTTGAGCTGTTCGTAGGCACCCTTCTCAACCGCAGGCACGTATTCCTTGGGAACCGCACCACCTACGATTTCAGAGTTGAACTTGAAGAACAGTTCGTCTTCGCCTTCACCCTTTTCTGCTGCAGTCAGCGGCTCAATGCGCAGCCAAACGTGACCATACTGACCACGACCACCCGACTGACGCACGAACTTGCCTTCTTGCTCAATGTTGCCGCGAATTGTTTCGCGATAAGCAACCTGAGGCTTACCGATATTGGCTTCAACCTTGAACTCGCGACGCATACGGTCAACAAGGATATCGAGGTGCAGCTCACCCATACCAGAAATAATGGTCTGGCCGGTTTCTTCGTCGGTTTTCACCTGGAAGGAAGGATCTTCCTGGGCAAGTTTACCCAGTGCAACACCCATCTTTTCCTGATCAGCCTTCGACTTCGGCTCAACGGCTACCGAGATAACCGGATCCGGGAACTCCATGCGCTCGAGAACAATTTTGTTATCGATATCGCACAGGGTGTCACCCGTGGTGACGTCTTTCAGACCGATACATGCCGCGATGTCGCCAGCAAGTACTTCCTTGATCTCTTCACGCGAATTGGCATGCATCTGAACGATACGACCAACACGCTCTTTCTTCTGCTTAACGGAGTTATAAACGCCGTCACCAGATTTCAGAACGCCCGAGTAGACGCGAATAAAGGTCAAAGTACCAACGAAGGGGTCGGTAGCGATCTTAAACGCTAACGCTGCAAACGGAGCACTATCATCAGCCTCACGAGTTGCCACGGTACCATCTTTGTCGTCCAACTCACCTTCGATCGCCTTAACTTCAGTCGGCGAAGGCATGTATTCGATAACGCCGTCAAGCACTGCCTGGACACCTTTGTTCTTAAATGCAGAACCACAGGTCACCAGAACAATGTCGTTGGCTAACGTACGCGCACGAAGACCAGCCTTGATCTCTTCAATCGACAGCTCACCGCCTTCCAAGTACTTATCCATCAGCTCTTCAGAGCCTTCGGCAGCGGCTTCAACCATTTGCTCGCGATACGTCTCGGCCGTTTCCTGCAGCTCAGCCGGAATATCAACAAGCTCATAATTCATACCCAGGCTTTCCTCATCCCACAGGATAGCCTTCATCTGAATCAGGTCGATAACGCCTTTAAAGTCTTCCTCTGTGCCCCAGTTAATCTGAATCGGCACAGTATTAGCACCTAAGCGCTCCTTCAACTGGTCAACAACCATGAAGAAATCAGCGCCAGTACGGTCCATCTTATTGACGAAGACCATACGCGGAACTTCGTACTTATCAGCCTGACGCCAGACCGTTTCGGTCTGCGGCTGAACACCGGAGGAGCCGCACAGTACAACAACAGCACCATCAAGAACACGCAAAGAACGCTCGACCTCGATAGTGAAGTCAACGTGCCCCGGGGTGTCGATGATATTAATGCGGTGCTCATCAAACTGGTGACTCATACCTTTCCAGAAGGTAGTAACAGCAGCCGAGGTGATAGTAATACCACGCTCCTGCTCCTGCTCCATCCAGTCGGTAGTCGAGGCACCTTCATGCGTTTCACCCAACTTGTGGTTCAAGCCGGTATAGAAAAGCACGCGCTCAGTCGTCGTGGTTTTACCCGCGTCAACGTGAGCGACGATACCGATATTGCGATAACGATTAAGTGGAGTCTTGCGTGCCACGGTGAAGCTCCCGTTAGTTGGCGATGCTCGTTAATTCAGCAGTGTTCATTTTGTGTATTCCACTGCCGCCATCAACAAGGATAGCGACAGCGTGTTGCAGCATGGCGAAAGAACTCTTTAGCGCAGCACAACCAACAAAACCAAACACAAACTCAGAAACGCCGAGTTTAGAAACGATAGTGAGAGAAGGCCTTGTTGGCTTCTGCCATACGGTGCACATCTTCACGCTTCTTAACAGCCGAGCCTTTGCCTTCAGCGGCATCCAGCATTTCACCTGCCAGGCGCTGAACCATCGTTTTCTCACCGCGGCGACGCGCAGCGTCCACCAACCAGCGCATTGCTAGGGCTTGGCGACGCGAAGGACGAACTTCGACCGGCACCTGATAGGTCGCACCACCAACACGGCGCGACTTTACTTCAACCATCGGCTGGATAGTTTCCAGCGCCTTGTCGAAGATTTCCAGCGGCTCTTCACTACTACGCTCGGCAACCTTGTCCAACGCACCGTAAACGATGCGCTCAGCTATGGACTTCTTGCCGCTGACCATCAGGTGGTTCATGAACTTCGCCAGACGCTCACTTCCGAACTTAGGATCCGGCAGGATTTCGCGTTTAGCTACAACTCTTCTTCTAGGCATGATAAGCCCTCAATTAAGGATCCTTCAGGTAAACCCGGGACCAATTGCGCTATTCGCGCCGCCCGACCTTACTCTTATCAGACCGTCATATTCATATTAAGGTAACAACGCCAGCGTCATAAAACGCCGCAACAAGACGCCTTAGGACTTCGGACGCTTGGTACCGTACTTAGAACGACCCTGCTTACGGTTCTGTACGCCAGAGGTGTCAAGGGCGCCACGAACGGTGTGATAACGCACACCTGGCAAATCCTTTACACGACCACCGCGAATCAGAACAACAGAGTGCTCTTGCAGGTTGTGACCTTCACCACCGATGTAAGAAGACACTTCGAAACCGTTGGTAAGGCGCACACGGCAGACCTTACGAAGGGCCGAGTTCGGCTTCTTAGGGGTAGTAGTATAAACGCGCGTACAAACGCCACGTTTCTGCGGGCATGCCTGTAGCGCAGGTACGTCACTCTTAGTGACGGGGCGCTTACGCGGCTTGCGCACTAGCTGATTAATCGTTGCCATGGTGTTTAGCTGACTCCAATGGTTGCCTGGCCTTTCAACAAATACTAACAGCAGGTGCGGGCGCACCCACCCCACTGTTAAAGGCTGCGCATTCTAAAGGCTGACCCTAGGTGGCGTCAAGTCTTGCTGGCGGTTTAACCAGCAAGACTGCGCCATAAGGGCCAGCGACTCGTTGTTACTCGTTTTCCTTACCGTCGATTACAGCTCATCGTCTGAATCAAGGGCGGTTAACTGAGCACCAAGCTCCTGTTCAACTTCGGTAGCCGAGGGATTGAACAGACGCTCAACGTCTTCGCGCTTGCGACGACGCTCTGCGTGGTGAGTCAGACCGGTACCTGCCGGAATCAGACGTCCAACCACCACGTTTTCTTTCAGGCCGCGTAGATAATCGCGCTTGCCGGTTACCGCTGCCTCGGTCAATACACGTGTCGTTTCCTGGAACGACGCCGCTGAAATGAACGACTCAGTGGCCAAGCTGGCCTTAGTGATACCCAGCAGCAAGCGTTGATACTTGGCCGGGAATTTACCTTCTTTCTCGAGACGCGCATTCTGTTCTAGCACGCGGACGAGTTCAGCTTGGTCGCCAGTAATAAAGTCAGAGTCGCCTGAATCAGAGATCTCTACCTTACGCAGCATCTGGCGAACAATAACTTCGATATGCTTATCGTTGATGCCTACACCCTGGAGGCGGTAAACATCTTGCACTTCGGCGGTGATGTATTTGGCCAGTTCCGCCACGCCCAATAACCGCAGGATATCGTGGGGGTTGCTCGGACCATCCGAGATTACTTCACCCTTCTCAACGGTTTCACCCTCGAAGACAGCGATTTGACGCCATTTCGGGATCAACGCTTCAAACGGGTCGCCAGACTCTGGGGTAATCGTCAAGCGACGCTTACCCTTTGTCTCTTTACCGAAACTGACCACACCACTGATTTCAGCCAAGATTGACGACTCTTTCGGCTTGCGCGCCTCAAACAAGTCGGCAACACGCGGCAGACCACCGGTAATATCTTTGTTACCAGACGCCTCTACCGGAATACGTGCAACAACCTCACCTACACCAATGGTAGCGCCATCATCGACGGAGATAATCGAGTTGCCCGGCAGCAGGTACTGTACCGGCGTATTCGATCCAGACACCGACACGTACTCGCCAGCAGCATCTTTCAGCATCACCATCGGGCGCTTATCGCGGCCTGCCATCGGACGGGCTGCCGACTCGATAACCTCAATAGACGACAGACCAGTCATTTCGTCGACGCTACGGTGCATGGTGACACCTTCGTCAAGGTCGATAAACTGCGCCTTACCTTCTACCTCGGCAATGATCGGGTGAGTGTGCGGATCCCACTTCGCGACAATCGCACCGCCATCGACGACATCACCGTCACGAACAGACAGCTCGGCGCCGTAAGGCAGCTTGTAGTACTCACGCTCGCGGCCATGGTCATCAGCAACAGCAAGTGCACTGGAACGAGAGACAACGACCAACTTACCGTCGGCCCGCTCTACATGCTTGATGTTGTGGAGACGTACTTTACCGCCATGCTTGACCTGAACGCTGTCTACTGCCGATGAACGCGACGCCGCACCACCGATGTGGAACGTACGCATGGTCAGCTGGGTACCCGGCTCACCGATGGACTGTGCGGCGATAACACCGACAGACTCACCAATGTTGACCTGATGGCCACGCGCCAAGTCGCGACCATAACAGGAGGCACACACGCCGTGGGCAGTGTCACAAGTAATGGTAGAACGAACAATGATCTCGTCTACGCCCATGGTGTCTAGCGATGCACACCACTTTTCGTCCAGCAATGTGCCGCGCGGAATAAGCACTTCATCATTACTTGGATCAATAACATCAATCGCAACGACACGACCAAGTACACGCTGAGACAGCGGTACAATGATGTCGCCACCTTCGATGATCGGGTGCAGGGTCAAGCCGTTTTCGGTGCCACAATCGGTCTCAGTGATGACCAAGTCCTGGGCAACGTCAACCAGACGACGGGTCAGGTAACCGGAGTTAGCCGTTTTCAGAGCCGTATCCGCAAGACCTTTACGAGCACCGTGGGTCGAGATGAAGTACTGGAGTACGTTCAGACCTTCACGGAAGTTGGCGACGATCGGCGTTTCGATGATCGAGCCATCCGGCTTAGCCATCAAACCACGCATACCCGCCAACTGACGGATCTGGGCGGCAGAACCACGCGCACCGGAGTCAGCCATGATAAAGACGCTGTTGAACGAGTCTTGCTCAACTTCGTTGCCTTCACGGTCGATGACGGTCTCTTTAGAGATACCTACCATCATCGCCTTGGCAACTTTATCGTTGGCCTTCGACCAGATATCGATGACCTTGTTGTACTTCTCACCGGCGGTTACCAGGCCAGAAGAGAACTGATCTTCGATCTCTTTAACTTCCGCTTCTGCAGCGTCGACAATCTCGGTTTTCGCATCAGGAATAACGAAGTCATTAACACCGATAGAGGCGCCCGACCAGGTTGCCAAACGGAAACCGGTGTACATCAGTTGGTCAGCAAAGATAACCGTCGGCTTCAAGCCCGCACGACGGTATACCTCGTTGATCAAGCTAGAGATCGCCTTTTTCTTCATCGGCTGATCGATTAGCGAGAACGGCACACCTTCCGGCAAAATGCGGAACAGTAGCGCACGGCCAACCGTCGTGTCGTAGATGCGGCGATGGAAACTACGCTCGCCGGTCTCTTCTTCGACATCGACTTCGTCCAGACGCACTTTCACGCGAGCGTGCAGCGATACCGACTGCGTGCCGAACGCGCGCTCCACCTCATTAAGGTCAGAGAACACCATGCCTTCGCCTTTGGCGTTGATCTTTTCGCGGGTCATGTAATACAGACCCAGAACAACGTCTTGCGACGGCACGATAATCGGCTCGCCGTTGGCGGGCGACAGCACGTTATTGGTGGCCATCATCAGCGCACGCGCTTCAAGCTGGGCTTCCAGGGTCAGCGGTACGTGTACCGCCATCTGGTCACCGTCAAAGTCGGCGTTGTAGGCGGCACATACCAGCGGGTGCAGCTGGATCGCTTTACCTTCGATCAACAGCGGCTCAAACGCTTGGATACCAAGACGGTGGAGCGTCGGTGCGCGGTTAAGCAGTACCGGGTGCTCACGGATAACATCGGCAAGGATGTCCCACACCTCGGGCAATTCGCGTTCAACCATCTTCTTGGCAGCTTTGATCGTTGAGGCATAGCCCAGCGACTGCAGCTTGGAGTAGATAAACGGCTTGAACAGCTCAAGCGCCATTTTCTTGGGCAGACCACACTGGTGCAGACGCAGCGTCGGACCAACAGTGATTACCGAACGGCCGGAGTAATCGACGCGCTTACCTAGCAAGTTCTGACGGAAACGACCCTGCTTACCTTTGATCATATCGGCAAGGGATTTCAGCGGACGCTTGTTAGAACCCGTAATGGCACGACCACGACGGCCGTTATCCAACAACGCATCAACCGCTTCTTGCAGCATGCGCTTCTCGTTACGCACGATAATATCCGGCGCATTGAGGTCAAGCAGACGCTTCAGACGGTTGTTACGGTTGATAACGCGACGATAAAGGTCGTTCAGGTCTGAGGTCGCGAAGCGGCCGCCGTCCAGCGGTACCAACGGACGAAGATCCGGCGGCAACACGGGCAGCACTTCCATGACCATCCACGCCGGCGCGTTGCCGGAGTGGTAGAACGCTTCAAGTAGCTTCAAGCGCTTTGAAAGCTTCTTAATCTTAGTTTCAGAGTTAGTCTGCGGAATCTCTTCACGCAGGTGATTAATCTCTTCTTCCAGATCAATATCTTTCAGCAGTTCTTGGACAGCTTCGGCACCCATGCGGGCGTCGAAGTCATCACCGAACTCTTCTAGCGCTTCAAAGTACTGCTCATCGTTGAGTAACTGACCACGCTCCAGCGTGGTCATACCGGGATCGATGACGACAAAGCTTTCGAAGTACAGCACGCGCTCGATATCACGCAGGGTCATATCGAGGAACATGCCGATACGCGACGGCAGTGACTTCAAGAACCAAATGTGAGCCACTGGCGATGCCAGTTCGATGTGGCCCATGCGCTCACGGCGCACGGCAGCCTTGGTGACTTCAACGCCACACTTCTCACAAATGATGCCGCGGTGCTTCATGCGCTTATACTTACCGCACAAACACTCGTAGTCTTTGACTGGGCCGAAAATCTTGGCGCAGAACAGACCATCCCGTTCCGGTTTAAAGGTACGGTAGTTGATGGTCTCGGGCTTCTTCACCTCGCCAAACGACCAGGAGCGAATCATGTCCGGCGACGCCAGGGTAATCTTGATCGCGTCAAACTCTTCGGACTGAGATTGCGATTTGAGTACTTTCACCAAATCTTTCATGGGACGGCTCCTAGCTCTCTAACTCGATATCGATGCCCAGCGAGCGGATTTCCTTCACGAGTACGTTGAAGGATTCCGGCATGCCTGCCTGCATGGTGTGGTCGCCATCCACGATGTTTTTATACATCTTGGTGCGGCCTTCGACGTCGTCCGACTTGACGGTGAGCATCTCTTGCAGCGTATACGCGGCACCGTAAGCTTCCAGCGCCCACACTTCCATCTCACCAAAGCGCTGACCACCGAACTGCGCCTTACCACCCAGCGGCTGCTGAGTCACTAGCGAGTAAGAACCGGTAGAGCGCGCGTGCATCTTGTCGTCTACCAAGTGGTTCAGCTTGAGCATATACATGTAGCCAACGGTCACCGAGCGGTCAAACGCATCGCCAGTACGGCCATCGTACAGCGTCATCTGGCCAGACTCAGGAATGTCAGCAAGCTTCAGCAGGTGTTTGATCTCGTGCTCTTTAGCACCATCGAACACCGGCGTTGCCATAGGCACACCGCCTTTGAGGTTTTTCGCTAGCGCAATGATTTCTTCATCGCTTAACGAATCGATATCCTCAACACGGGTTCCCGGCGTGTTATATATCTGGCCCAGGAAGTCGCGAATTTCAGCAACTTGCTGACCACGGGCATCACGTAACATCGCGTCGATTTTGACACCCAAACCACGGGCAGCCATACCCAAGTGCGTTTCCAGGATCTGACCAACGTTCATCCGCGACGGTACACCCAGCGGGTTCAACACCACATCAACCGGCTCGCCCTTCTCATCGAACGGCATATCTTCGATGGGCATGATCGCCGAGATAACACCTTTGTTACCGTGACGGCCTGCCATCTTGTCGCCAGGCTGAATGCGACGCTTAACCGCCATGTAAACCTTGACGATTTTAAGCACACCCGGTGCGAGGTCATCGCCCTGGGTCAGCTTGCGCTTCTTATCTTCAAAGCGCTCGTCCATCTCTTTACGACGGTTTTCGAGCTGCTCATCGGCCTGGGCCAACAGTTCGTTGTAAGCCTCATCCTGCATGCGCAGCTTGAACCACTGCTGACGCGGTAGCTCGTCGAGGTAAGCCTCATCAAGCACATCGCCTTTCTTCAGGTTCGGGCCGCCATTAACAGCCTGGCCTTCCAACGTACGCTGCAGACGCTCAAAAGTAGCGTCTTCAGCAATACGATAGGTTTCCTGAAGATCTTTACGCACTTCGTCCAGCTGCATCTGTTCGATAGCAAGTGCACGAGAGTCTTTTTCAACGCCGTCACGGGTAAATACCTGGACGTCGATGACAGTACCCTTCATGCCGGTCGGCGCACGCAGCGAGGTATCTTTAACGTCAGATGCTTTCTCACCGAAGATAGCGCGTAGCAGCTTCTCTTCCGGCGTCAGCTGGGTTTCACCTTTCGGTGTTACCTTACCGACCAGAATATCGCCGGGGCCAACTTCAGCACCGATGTAAACAACACCTGCTTCGTCCAATTTACCCAGCGCGGACTCACCAACGTTGGGAATATCGGCGGTGATCTCTTCCGGCCCTAACTTGGTATCGCGAGATACACAGGTCAGTTCCTGAATATGAATCGTGGTAAAGCGGTCTTCTTGAACCACCCGCTCAGACAGCAGGATAGAGTCCTCGAAGTTGTAACCATTCCAGGGCATGAACGCGATGCGCATGTTCTGGCCTAGCGCCAAATCACCCATATCAACAGACGGGCCGTCGGCAAGGATATCGCCACGGGCCACACTGTCGCCAGGCCGCACAATGGGGCGCTGGTTCATACAGGTGTTCTGGTTTGAACGGGTGTACTTGGTCAGGTTGTAGATATCAACACCGGCTTCACCGCCGATAATCTCATCTTCATGCACCCGTACCACGACACGACGTGCGTCAACGGAGTCGATCACACCACCACGACGTGCCACGGCACAAACACCGGAGTCGCGCGCAACGAAACGCTCCATGCCAGTACCTACTAGCGGCTTGTCAGCGCGCAAGGTGGGTACCGCCTGACGCTGCATGTTCGCACCCATCAAGGCACGGTTAGCATCATCGTGCTCCAGGAACGGAATCAGTGCGGCCGCGACCGAAACAACCTGGCGCGGAGACACGTCCATCAAGGTGACCTGCTCAGGACGCATAAACGTGGTTTCACCACGATGACGCACCTGAACCAAGTCGTCACTCAGCCTGTTGGACTCATCCACAGCGGCAGACGCCTGGGCAATAACGAAATCACCCTCTTCGATCGCCGACAGGTGAACGATATCGTCCGTCACTTGACAGGAGTTGACCTTGCGGTACGGCGTTTCGAGGAAGCCGTAGCTGTTGGTGTGACTGTACGTCGCCAACGAGTTGATCAGACCGATGTTCGGGCCTTCCGGCGTTTCGATCGGACACAAGCGACCGTAGTGCGTAGCGTGTACGTCGCGCACTTCGAAACCGGCGCGCTCACGGGTCAAACCACCTGGGCCGAGTGCAGACACACGACGCTTGTGAGTAACCTCAGAAAGCGGGTTGTTCTGATCCATAAACTGGGACAGCTGGCTAGAACCGAAGAACTCTTTCACCGCTGCCGCTACCGGCTTAGCGTTGATCAGATCTTGCGGCATCAGGCCTTCGCTTTCCGCCATGGAAAGACGCTCTTTCACTGCACGCTCTACGCGAACCAAGCCAACGCGGAACTGGTTTTCAGCCATTTCGCCAACACAGCGAATACGGCGGTTACCCAGGTGATCGATATCGTCAACGTCGCCAAAGCCGTTACGGATATTGATCAGCTCGCGCAGAACATCAAGGATGTCTTTGCGATCCAGTACACCAGAGCCCGTGTCGGTATCACGACGCAGGCGGCGGTTGAACTTCATACGACCGACGCCTGACAGGTCGTAGCGATCTTCGCTGAAGAACAAGTTATTAAACAGCGTCTCAGCAGCTTCTTTGGTGGGCGGCTCACCAGGGCGCATCATGCGATAAATTTCGACCAACGCTTCAAGCGCGGAGCCGGTGGCATCCAGCTTAAGCGTATCGGAAATAAACGAACCACAGTCCAGGTCGTTGGTGTAGAGCGTTTCGATGTGGGTGATGCCACCCTGCGCCATACGCTCAAGCACTTCTGGCGTAATTTCGGTATTACACGGACAGATCAGCTCGCCAGTTTTAGTATCGATCTGATCTTTGGCCAACGTTTTACCAAACAGGTACTCCATCGGTATTTCCAGACGCTCCAGGCCGGCTTTTTCAAGCTGACGGATGTGCTTCTGGGTAATACGGCGCCCTTCTTCAACAATGACATTACCTTCGCCATCTTTAATGTCGAAAGTCGCGGTTTCACCGCGCAGGCGTGACGGTACCAGCTCTACGAAGAAGCCAGTTTTTTCAATGCTAAACTTGCTGGTCTCGAAAAACTCTTCAAGGATCTCTTCAGTGCTCATTCCCAGGGCACGCATCAACACCGACGCTGGTAGTTTCCGGCGACGGTCAATACGTACAAAGACGTTGTCTTTAGGATCGAACTCGAAGTCCAGCCAGGAACCACGATAAGGAATCACTCGGGCAGAATAGAGCAGTTTACCAGAGGAGTGACTCTTGCCTTTATCGTGATCGAAGAACACACCGGGCGAACGGTGGAGCTGAGAAACGATAACCCGCTCAGTACCATTGATGACAAAGGTACCATTCTCGGTCATCAGGGGGATTTCCCCCATGTAGACTTCCTGCTCTTTAATATCCTTGATTGCCTTGTTCGAGGAGTCGCGATCATAGATGATCAAGCGAACCTTGACACGCAGCGGGGCGGAATAGGTCACGCCACGCAGCTGACACTCCTTTACATCGAACGCCGGCGTGCCGAAACGGTAGCTGACATACTCCAGCGCCGCATTCCCAGAGAAGCTTTCAATCGGAAACACGGACTTAAACGCCGCGTGCAGACCAATCTCGTGGCGCTCGTCGGGCGAACGATCCTGCTGGAGAAAGTCGTAGTAGGAATCAAGCTGGATGGCCAGCAAGTAAGGCACATCCATCACTTGGGGCAGTTTGCCGAAATCCTTGCGGATGCGTTTTTTCTCAGTATATGAGTAAGCCATCTGTATTCCCCAGCTTGTTCACCATGGGTGACCGATGCGTGGTCATCTGCCCCGCGGGCGTTTCAGACGCAGACAGCAAGCTCCTAAATCGGTAGCTCGCCGTCAAAAATCTTGATAGATAACAGTGTTACAGTAGTGCTGCTAGCGCTTCGTTATCACTCGCGCTTCACAACTTACGCTTCACAACTTACGCTTCACAACAACGGTCTTACTGTTTTGCTGCTTCTTACCGCAGCCTTCCTGCTGTAATGCTGCCGAGCAACATGATACAACAGAAAAAGGCCGGCAGCGGGATAAGCCCGCCGCCAGCCGTGGAAGCTTACGCAGCGCGTAAAGCCGTCAGCACAAGAATTACTTGAGCTCGACGCTTGCGCCCGCTTCTTCCAGCTTGGTTTTAGCTGCTTCAGCGTCTTCTTTAGACATTGCTTCTTTGATGGTAGCCGGCGCGCCATCAACTGCACCTTTGGCTTCTTTCAGGCCAAGACCAGTGATTTCACGAACTGCTTTGATGACGTTAACTTTCTTGTCACCAGCAGAGGTCAGTACCAGATCAAATTCAGTCTGTTCTTCAGCAGCTGCTTCGCCGCCGCCAGCCGGACCAGCCATTACGGCTGCTGCAGCAGAAACGCCGAATTTCTCTTCCATTGCTTCGATCAGCTCGACAACTTCCATTACGGACATGTCGGCTACAGCATTGATGATATCGTCTTTGGTCAGTGCCATTGTCTCATTCCTAACTTTGCGGGAGCCTCGGTCTACCGAGTGCTCAGGATTCATTGCATGGTTCAAGCAGCGCCCTGCTTATGCAGCGCAGACTGCTTGCAAAAAGGCCTGCTTATGCAGCTTCTTCTTGCTTCTGGTCGCGCAGAGCGGCCAGAGTACGAACCAGCTTGCCAGCGGAGGCTTCTTTCATTACCGACATCAACTTGGCAATTGCTTCGTCGTAAGTCGGTAGGGTTGCCAGACGATCGATGTCAGCAGCCGGAATCAGCTCACCTTCGTAGGCCAGCGCCTTCACTTCGAAGTTCTGATCTTGCTTCGCGAACTCTTTGAACAAACGAGCGGCAGCGCCCGGGTGCTCAGTAGAGAAAGCCAGCAGAGTAGGACCAACAAAGCTCTCGTTCAGGCACTCCCACTGAGTACCTTCGAGGGCGCGGCGTGCCAGAGTGTTGCGAACAACACGCAGCTGGACGCCATTCTCACGCGCTTGCTTACGCAGGTCGGTCATTTTACCGACTGTAACGCCGCGAGAATCGGCAACTACGACGGAGAGTGCGCCCTTGGCCGCTTCACTGACCTCGGCAACAATCGCTTTCTTGCCTTCAAGTGCTAGTGGCACAGTGATCACTCCTTCGTGCCGGAACCCACAACAGGCTCCGGTGGTTACCATCTCTTCCAGACGATAAATAAATAACGCTGGAAGCCTTGGGGGATGGTGCTCACCAGAAAGCGGTTTGGCTAAAAACCTCAACCAACTGGCGGCCACACCATCTGCGCAGGCGCTTTAAGGGCGATTAAGCCGCACCTCTAAAAGATGCGGCACCTGCGGTCTTTGACGATGCCCTGCCTGGCTTACGCATTAACAGGGGACCGCAAAGTTCTTGCTCGGTTCTTACAAAAATCTTACGACTACCTGCTTATACCAACGCAGAGTGGTCGATAGTCAAGCCTGGGCCCATGGTAGTGGACAGGGTGACTTTCTTAAAGTAGATACCTTTAGAAGAGCTCGGCTTGAGCCTCTTAAGGTCAGCAACCAGCGCTTCCAGGTTACCCAGAACAGCGGATGCTTCAAAATCAGCTTTACCCAACGTTGTGTGGATAATGCCATTTTTGTCGGTACGGAAACGCACCTGGCCTGCCTTAGCATTTTTAACCGCAGTGGCAACGTCAGGTGTAACGGTACCAACTTTCGGGTTAGGCATCAGGCCGCGCGGACCAAGAATCTGACCCAGCTGACCGACAACACGCATAGCATCGGGAGAGGCAATCACGACGTCAAAATCCATCACGCCTTTTTTGACTTGCTCAGCCAAATCTTCCATACCTACGATGTCAGCGCCTGCTTCTTTAGCAGCATCGGCGTTAGCACCCTGGGTGAAGACCGCTACGCGTACGTCTTTGCCAGTACCGTTAGGCATGACAGTAGCGCCACGTACAACTTGGTCAGATTTACGCGGATCAACACCAAGATTGATCGCCACATCCAAGGACTCTTTGAATTTAACGGTGGACAGCTCAGCGAGCAGCGCAACCGCTTCTTCAAGAGAGTAAGCTTTGTTCGGGTCTACTTTCTCGCGAATAACTTTCGCGCGCTTAGTTAGTTTAGCCATGATCAGAGACCCTCCACGTTTAGGCCCATGCTACGAGCGCTGCCAGCGATGGTGCGCACCGCGGCATCGAGATCAGAAGCCGTCATATCGGGCTCTTTGGTCTTAGCGATCTCTTCGAGCTGTTCACGCGTAACGGTACCAACTTTCTTCTTGTTCGGCTCACCAGAACCAGACTTGATGCCCGCTGCTTTTTTCAGCAGTACGGCAGCAGGCGGCGTCTTGGTGACGAACGTGAAGCTACGGTCAGAGTAAACGGTGATCACGACAGGCGTCGGCAGACCTGGCTCAATTTCTTGAGTAGCCGCGTTGAACGCCTTACAGAATTCCATGATGTTCACGCCGTGCTGACCCAGCGCGGGGCCGACGGGCGGACTAGGATTGGCTTTACCTGCAGCAACCTGCAGCTTGATATAAGCCTGTACTTTCTTGGCCATGCTAAATACTCCAGTTGGGTGATAGCGCCTTACGGCTCCCCGGTACACATAAAGCAGCGCTTAGCTGCTTCACATAATGCAAGGATGGCGTGCAATGCACACCATCCCGCTACTTAATTAAACTCACTCTTTCTCTACCTGAGAGAACTCAAGTTCCACAGGCGTTGCCCGCCCGAAGATCAGCACGCTGACCTGCAAACGGCTCTTGTCATAGTTCACTTCTTCAACGACGCCGTTAAAGTCAGCAAACGGACCATCAATAACGCGAACCGACTGACCCGGCTCAAACATGGTTTTGGGCCGCGGCTTATCAGTACCGTCTTTCACGCGACGCAAAATAGCATCGGCTTCACGCGAAGTAATAGGTGCAGGCTTCTCTTTCGTGCCACCAATAAACCCCATTACACGCGGAGTTTCATTGACGAGATGCCAGGTTTCATCGGCCATTTCCATCTCGACCAGCACGTAGCCTGGATAGAATTTGCGCTCACTCTTACGGCGCTTTCCGTCACGCACTTCAACGACTTCTTCCGTCGGCACGAGAATTTCGCCAAAGCGATCTTCCATGCCATACATTTTCACGCGCTCGATAAGCGAACGCATGACATGCTTTTCAAAGCCGGAATAAGCGTGGACGACATACCAACGTTTGGACATGAAAGCTCCTAACCAATGACGCCGGACATCGCCCAGCCAAGAAGAGTATCAATCAACCACAGCATCAAACCCACCACCACAACAGCCGCCAGCACAATGGCTGTGGTCTGAATGGTTTCGGGGCGAGTCGGCCATACAACGCGCTGTATCTCTTTCTTGGCGCTGACGGCAAGCTCTACTAAATCGCGACCTTTAGCAGTGGTCAGCGCGATCAAACCCGCAATCACACACAACACCACCACACCTAATACGCGGTAGAGCAGGCCAATATCAGCGAAATAGGTATTACCAACAACTGCAACAACAAGCAGCGCCACAACCGCCGCCCACTTGAGCCCGTCATGGCGCGACTGTTGCACCTCTTCGCCATGTTTTACGGAACTAGGCTTCATAAAAACGAGACTCCCAAGGGTGCAGCGAGCGACAAAGGAATTCTAGAAAAAGACATACCAACCTGGGGAAGGCTGGCAGGCCAGGAGGGAATCGAACCCCCAACCTGCGGTTTTGGAGACCGCTGCTCTGCCAATTGAGCTACTGGCCTGTATCGTCATGTGCGCAAACAAATGCCTACGCAACAGCGGGCGCCATAATAGCGGATAACTTTCCGCCTGACAACCCTCAACACTTATCAAACTGACAAGTGAAAACAAAAAAAGCGAGCTTGGCTCGCTTTTATGCAATATGGAGCTCATGGACGGAATTGAACCGTCGACCTCACCCTTACCAAGGGTGTGCTCTACCCCTGAGCTACATGAGCTAAATACATCAAACTGGAGCGGGCGGCGGGAATCGAACCCGCACCATCAGCTTGGAAGGCTGAGGTTCTACCATTGAACTACGCCCGCCGAACTTGCCTATGGAATGACAACCCGTTGCACGAGATACAGTAGCTAAGCCCGCTTACCGGCCTTTCATTCCCAAGCAACGACTCAGTCACTGCTCGATAAAACTGGTGGAGAGGGAAGGATTCGAACCTTCGAAGCTTTCGCGGCAGATTTACAGTCTGCTCCCTTTGGCCACTCGGGAACCTCTCCAGCTGTGGCGGCACATTATGCCAGCCTCCAAAGCCATGTCAAGCTTACAAACTCTTTATTTATCAAAGCTTGTGAACTTACCAACACTTGCGCACTAATATTTAAAGTGGCTTATGCCTTGGAACGCGCTGCATTCTGTCAAAGCAGCATTGAGAATGCAAGACCTGCGCGAATTTTTTCTAACGAAACAGGCTCAGGCACCCCTGGTGCGCCTGACATTTTTCCAGCACGCTCCGCAAAGGTCAGCGGAAAGCAGGCTTCCAGCCCACCGTAGACCATATCCGGCCATACCGCATGGGGCACTTGAACACCACGGGAAACCACTCTGGCATCACCACCCGTCAACAGCACTGGCAATGCAATCCCCTGCTGATCGCAGACTTCACTGTAAATTCTATTAATCGCACTGACCGCCGCCATATAGATACCGTGATTGACAGCATCTACCGTGCGCCTCCCCGGCTCCAATAACGCATCAGCTTCACTTTCTGGATCAATGGCTACGTTGCGGGTGCCTAATTTAAGGCTCTCTTTCATTAATCGTAACCCGGGGACGATAAATCCGCCGAGATGGACACCACCCGGCAATACAAAATCAATGGTGATCGCACTACCACAATCGACTGCACAGCAACCGCCCGCCAATTGGTAGCCTGCCAGCGCCCCCATCCAACGATCGACGCCCAGTCGCCCAGGCTCTTCATACCCGTTGACAACACCCAGTGCTTCAGGAGTTGAGCGTGCAACATACACTTGGCGCACTTGGCGACGCAGCAAGGCAACGGTCTCCTCCAGCACGGCAGCTCTAGCGACACTGGAAATGCGCACCGCCTCGACGACATCAAGATTCGGAATATCTGACCCAGGCCGCCACTCCTCCCGTGTCCACACAGCACCTCGTGAACGTATTTCACTACTTTCGGCATCTTTTAAACGCCATTTCGATAGCGTATTGCCGATATCCAAATCCAAAATCATAGGCGCCTGCGTACACTGATCTCACCGCCGGACAGGCGTCGCGAGTGATCATTTTCGGTAACCCAAAGATTACCACTCTCATCTACCTCTCTAGCCACTGCATCACTTGAGCGCTCACCCTGAATAATACGGATCGGCAACCCTGCATAGGCATGGCGACTATTCCATTCATCTCGCCAAGGGGCAAACCCTTCGCTTTCGAAACCTGCCAGCATATCCAATAGCTCAGACACCATATCCGCGGCTAACTGATTGCGCGAAATACCCGCTTTTGCATCAAACAGCGCTGCCACAGGCTGATCAATAGCGGCACGCAAGCTATCGGGTAGCGATAGATTCATACCAATGCCAATGACCACTTCACATGGGCCCGCTGCATCCCCAGTGACTTCAATCAAAATACCGGCCAGCTTGCCAAGCTCACTACCTTTCTCTGCCAGCAGTATATCGTTAGGCCATTTTAATTTTGGTGAAACCCCATACTGCTCCAGCACTTGCGCAACCACCACGCCAACCGCAAGACTCAACCCCTCCAGCGCATTAACTCCTGATTCAAAACGCCAGCCAAGCGAGAGCATCAAGCTTTGCCCCCAAGGCGTAGACCATACGCGCCCGCGACGGCCACGACCTGCGGTTTGTAGCTCAGCGAAGCATACCTCACCGTGCCCGGCCCCCTGCGCAAAGCGTTCGCGCACATATTCATTGCTCGATGGCAACTGGTCTTCAATGAATAGTCTGGTTAAGAGGTGGCGAGCACTAGCGGGCAAACGCTCTACAATTTTTGCCCCATCAAGCGGCTCTAGCGGATAGGCAAGTCGATACCCTCGACCTTTCACAGCCACCAATTCAACGCCCAGTGCGTCTAACTTTTTTAGTTGTTTCCATACGGCGGCTCGAGAAACGCCCAGCGCTTCACCTAATTGTTCACCGGAATGAACCTCGCCATCGCTCAACAAACGCATCAGGTTACCGATGGTCATGTGCTTGCCCCAACTGGGAAAACGCCTATCTTAACGGAAGCACCGCTGGAGCGAAAACTGCCATGTTTAGGTTATTGACTTGCACCTTTATTTAAGACAGCACTGGTAGTGGACCGCGCCCAGACCCTATAATGCCGCCCTATTTTTCTAGCAGGATCGCGTCGTGATCGAGAATCTTCGCAACATTGCCATCATCGCCCACGTTGACCACGGTAAAACTACCTTGGTAGACAAGCTGTTAAGCCAGTCCGGAACGCTCGACCGCAAGGCCGAAGGCCAAGAGCGCATCATGGACTCCAATGACCAGGAAAAAGAGCGCGGTATTACCATCCTGGCCAAAAACACTGCTATTCAGTGGCAAGATGGCAATGGTAAGGATTACCACATCAACATCGTGGACACCCCTGGACACGCCGACTTTGGTGGCGAAGTTGAGCGGGTTATGTCCATGGTGGACTCGGTACTGCTTCTGGTAGACGCGGTTGACGGCCCTATGCCGCAGACTCGCTTCGTTACCCAGAAAGCATTTGCCCAGGGTCTGAAGCCGATCGTCGTCGTCAATAAAATTGACCGCCCTGGCGCACGCCCGGACTGGGTTATCGACCAGATCTTTGATCTGTTTGACAACCTAGGGGCTTCTGATGACCAGCTCGACTTCCCGATTATCTACTGCTCGGCGCTAAACGGCATTGCTGGCATGGACCCTGAAGAGCTGGCCGACAACATGGATCCCATGTTCCAGGCGATTGTCGATATCGTTGAGCCGCCCGCGGTTGAAATCGATGGTCCATTCCAGATGCAAATCTCCGCACTGGATTACAACAGCTACGTTGGCGTTATCGGCCTTGGCCGCATCAAGCGTGGCTCGGTGAAGCCTAACCAGCAAATCTCGGTCATCAGCGTTGATGGCTCTACCCGTAAGGGTAAGATCGGCCAGGTCATGACTCATATGGGTCTTGAGCGCGTCCAGACAACGGAAGCGACAGCAGGTGATATCGTCTGCGTTACTGGCATTGAAGATCTATCAATTTCTGACACGCTGTGCGATCCGAGCGCCGTTGAAGCGCTGCCGCCGCTGTCTGTTGACGAGCCGACCGTTTCGATGACGTTCCAGGTCAATGACTCACCGTTCGCCGGAAAAGAAGGTAAGTTCGTCACCAGCCGTAATATTAAAGATCGCCTGGAACAAGAGCTTATCCACAACGTGGCGCTACGCGTTGAGCAGGGCGAAACCCCTGAGAAGTTCAAGGTTTCTGGCCGTGGTGAGCTTCACTTATCAGTGTTGATTGAAACCATGCGTCGCGAAGGCTTCGAGCTGGCGGTTGGCCGCCCAGAAGTCATCATTAAAGAGATCGACGGCGTTAAGCAAGAGCCCTACGAAGAAGTCATCATCGACTGTGAAGAGCAGCATCAAGGCTCGATCATGGAAGAGCTTGGCTACCGCAAGGGTGAAATGACCAATATGAACCCCGATGGTAAGGGCCGTGTGCGTCTCGACTTCATCATCCCGGCGCGCGGTTTGATTGGTTTCCGTGGTCAATTCTTAACCTTGACCTCCGGCACCGGCATCCTGACCAGCCGCTTTGATCACTACGGCCCGCTAAAGCCCGATGCTTCCATCGAGCGTCGCAATGGCGTACTGGTCTCAATGGTTGGCGGCAAAGCCCTTGCTTATGCACTCTACGCCCTGCAAGAGCGCGGCAAGCTGATTATCGATCACGCCACTGAAGTATACGAAGGTATGCTGATTGGTATTAATAATCGTGCCAATGACATGGTCGTTAACCCGACCAAAGGTAAGAAACTCGATAACATGCGCTCAACGGGTAACGATGAAAACATCGTGTTGACGCCGCCGATCAAGTTTACTCTTGAGCAGGCTATCGAATTCTTGGATTCCGATGAACTGGTTGAAGTTACTCCCAGCCATATTCGTCTACGCAAGAAGCACCTGACCGAAAACGAGCGCAAGCGTGCTAGCAAGAAGTAAGCTCTCACCAGTCCATGCTCGATAGTAAGTACCCCAAAGCCCGCCATGTGCGGGCTTCTTTTTTAGCTTCGGCTAACGATCACCCCTCGCTCATTTCCCGTCTCCGTATTACCCCACACGCCCCGCCCCCTGCGCCAAGTGGCTTCGTAAACGCAGCCTTAACGCTAGTAGGCTGGTAAGCGTAAGCGTTCTATCGCACAGTAACGCTACTATCAGTGCGTCCCTAGGCCGCTGGCAATCTACAATTCATACAAGTGTTTGGATAGTTACCCTCATCCTTCCACTACCACACGGACACTCCTCCACATGAGCGGTCATAACGTCTGGACTCACAAAGGCACGTTTTTGCTGGCGGCGGTAGGTTCAGCCGTCGGCTTGGGCAATCTCTGGCGCTTCCCCTATCTCACCGGTGAAAATGGTGGCGGCGCGTTTATTTTAATTTATGCACTGACCATCTTTGCTGTCGGCATCCCCATTTTAATTGCCGAAACAATGCTTGGCCGTACCAGTCGTCAAAGCCCTATTATGGGGATGCGCCATTTAACTAAAACACACAAGACCTCCCGTGCCTGGGAATCGATTGGCTGGCTGGGCGCTGCTTCCGCTTTTTTAATTTTAAGCTTTTATTCCGTCATCGCTGGCTGGGCACTGCACTACACGTGGCTGATGCTAACCGGCTCACTCGTGGGTGCCGATGCAGCAACGATTAGCGCTGGCTTTGATGCGTTGCTGGCGTCTCCGGGTCTGATGACGCTTTATCACACGCTGTTTATCGCCTTCTCGGCATTAATTGTCGGCATGGGGATTCATAAAGGGATAGAGTCAGGGCTGCGCATCATGATGCCAGCGCTGTTTGTTATTCTCATCGTGGTGCTTATCTACGGCGTCATCAATGGTGACGTGAGAGCGGCAGCCAGCTTTCTGTTTACGTTCAATATTGCCGATCTCAGCTTAGAAGGCTGGTTACAAGCGATGGGGCAATCCTTCTTCACCCTGAGCCTTGGAATGGGGGCCATCATGGCCTACGGCGCTTATATGTCCAGCGAAGCCTCTCTAACCCGTACCGCTATCGCCGTGGCATTTGTAGATACTGCAGTTGCCATGGTGGCAGGGCTAGCAATTTTCTCGCTGGTATTTGGTGCGGAACTCGAAACCGGCCAAGGCCCGGGACTGATGTTTGTCACTCTGCCGCTAGCATTTGCTGACATGCCGTTTGGTGCTCTGGTGGGCGGGGTCTTTTTTATTCTGGTGCTAGGAGCCGCGATTAGCTCGTCTATTTCATTGATAGAGCCGGTCGCTGCCTTCCTGGTTGAGCGTTTTGATATGACGCGCCCTCAGGCAGTCACCATCATGGTCGTCGCGGCTTGGGCGATGGGCTTACTGACAGTGGTGAGCTTCAATATATGGGCCGAAGGGACGCTTTTCCACGCTCTATTTGGACGCAGCGCTTTTGAATTCATTGAGCTGTTGACCAATATCTTTATGCCGCTGGGCGGGCTAATGATCGCTCTATTCGCGGGCTGGGCACTGACTCAAAACGAAGTCATGAAAGAGCTTGGCACCAACATCACTTGGTTTAAAACCTGGCGCTTCCTGGTGCGCTTTGTTGGCCCTGCTGCGGTGTCGTTTGTATTTTTACGCACTATTCCACAGGTGGAAGGCTACGTTGTCCCAACCCTCGGCGCACTGCTCATTGTGGGTATATTTGCCTTGAGTCAGCGACTGCGTAAGTCTGCTTAATATAATTCTAATAACGCGGGTGGACAAAGGTCGCCTGCGGCGCGAGGACACGATGACTCCCCTTATTGAGGTACAACACGTCAACAAAGCCTTCGGCGGGCTGCACGTTATCAATGACTGCTCAATCCGGGTTGAAAAGGGTTCGATTACCGGCATGATCGGCCCCAATGGGGCAGGTAAGTCGACGCTTTTCAATTTAATTGCGGGCGCACTTACGCCAGATAGTGGCCGCATTCTGCTGGACGGTGAAGACATTACGTCGCTAAGCGCTGATCAACGTTTCCACAAAGGGTTACTGCGCACCTTCCAAATCGCCCATGAGTTCAGCCAAATGAGCGCGCTGGAAAACTTGATGATGGTGCCACCCAACCAAGCAGGGGAACGTCTATTCAACACCTGGTTCAAGCCTGCTCTGGTCCGCAGCCAGGAGGCAGAGGTACGCCGCCGCGCACTGGAAGTCATTGAGTTTGTTGGCTTGCATCATGTACGTAACGAGCTTGCGGGCAACTTATCGGGTGGTCAGAAAAAACTGCTAGAGCTTGGCCGCACGATGATGACCGATGCCAAAGTCGTGCTGTTAGACGAAATTGCCGCCGGTGTAAACCGCACGCTACTCGGCGACTTAATGGGCAACATCGAACGTTTAAATCGCGAAATGGGCTATACCTTTCTGGTGATTGAGCACGATATGGATATGATTTCGCGGCTCTGCGATCCAGTGATTGTACTGGCACAAGGCAGCGTTATGGTTGAGGGTTCAATTGAAGAAATACAAAACAATCCGGCCGTTATAGAAGCCTATTTCGGTACTGATGCCGCTTGATAGCGCTGAGTTTGTCACCTAAACAATAGCCACAACAACATGGTCGCCATTGTTCACCGCAGTGCGGCCCAGCTGAGACGCGTTTATGTCATCCACACCGTCATCCCCACAGCCACTGCTCGAGGCACGCGATGTGCACGGCGGCTATGGCAGTATGAATATCCTTAACGGGGTCAATATGACCCTGTATGCCGATGAAGTCGGTGTCATTGTTGGCCCTAACGGGGCTGGCAAATCCACTATGCTAAAAGCAGTATTTGGGCTGCTGAACGTTAATCAAGGCGAGATTTTGCTTAACGGGCAGCCGATCCATAACCTGCCGCCGAATCAGTTGGTTGAGCGTGGCATGGGGTTTGTCCCCCAGGAGAAAAACGTTTTCCCCAGCCTGACGGTGAAAGAAAACCTGGAAATGGGCGCCTATCTAAAACCGCAAAACGTAAGGCGCATGCTGGAGCAGGTTTACGACTTCTTCCCCCCTCTCGTTGAGAAGCGCCACCAGCCTGCAGGAGAGCTTTCCGGTGGCCAGCGCCAAATGGTCGCCATGGGTCGTGCGCTAATGGCTGAACCTAGTCTGCTGCTGCTGGATGAGCCAACCGCTGGCTTGTCGCCCCTTTACATGAATGAAATTTTTGACCGGGTTAAAAAAATTAACGCTGCCGGCGTGGGCATTTTGATGGTGGAACAGAACGCTAAACAGGCCTTAGCCATTGCCGATAAAGGCTTTGTGCTGGCGGCGGGACAAAACCGCTTTACAGACACGGGGGCTGCGTTACTGGCTGACCCTGACGTCGCCAAAAGCTTTTTGGGCGGCTAGCCCGGGGGAGAAACGCGTGAACGAACTGGTCTTTTTTATCAATAACGTGGTGATTGCAGGTAGCGTCACTGGCTCTATTTATGCCATTGGCGCCATTGGCGTCACGCTCATTTTTAGCATTATGCGCTTTGCCCACTTTGCCCATGCCGACATCATGACGTTTGGTGCCTTCATGGTGCTGCTCCTGACGACCGCCTTCCCAGCGGTGGGCGCCAGTATTGGGGTGCCGACGGCGCTCATCATGCTGCCGCTAGCGATGCTGCTTACTGCAGCGCTGGCAGTAGGCATTGATAAAGCGTTTTATAAGCCGCTACGCGCCCATGGCGTCAAGCCTATCGTGATGGTGATTGGCTCGCTGGGCGTGACACTTATGCTCCAAGGGCTTATCCGGCTATTCTCAGGCACCGGCGGTCAGAGCTTATACGTCGACGACCGCAAAGAAATCTTCCGTCTCGCGCTGCCTTTCGAGGGAGTTAGAGCTCCCATCGTGATTACCGAACCACAGATTTATCTGTTTGTGATTACGCTAGTGGCCGTGGTCGCCCTACACCTATTCCTCAATCGCTCGCGACTTGGCAAAGCCATGCGCGCCATGTCAGACAACCCCGAGCTTGCCCAGGCATCTGGCATTAATACCAACACCATCGTAGCCGTCACTTGGGTGATTGCTGGCGCACTGGCGGCAATTGCGGGCACCCTGTTGTCATTAGACGTCACGTTTAAACCTGACCTAAGTTTCTTCCTGCTACTGCCTATTTTCGCGGCGGCCATTGTCGGCGGCGTAGGCCACCCCTACGGGGCCATTGCAGGAGGATTTGTCGTCGGCTTTGCAGAAACCCTGGCAGTATTTAATTGGAATGTTCTCCTGCGTCCTTTCCGCGACAGTCTACCTACCTGGCTAGAGCTCCCCTCCAACCTCGCCTTTGTAGGCACTGAGTACAAAATTGTGGTGCCGTTCTTTATTTTGGTGGCCATCTTAGTGTGGCGTCCTACCGGCCTGTTTAAAGGCAAGGTGATCTAATGAGCCATTCCACAAAAAACCGTAATCCTGCTTACACGCCCAAAGATGCCACTCCTGAACGGCGCTTTCCGTTGCGCGAACTGGTGCTGTTTGGCGCTCTATTAGCTGCCGTGCTAGCGGTCTACGCGATAATGGGAGCGGCCTACAGCACGCGTATGCTGGTAGAGGCTGCTTGTTACGCCATTCTTGCCCTGGGCCTAACGATTCAATGGGGCTATGCCGGGCAGTTTAATGCTGGCGTCATGGGCTTCGTCGCGCTCGGCGGCTTCTGCGCCATGCTATTTAGCGTCCCGGTGAATGACGCATTCTGGGGTACCGAACTGCCGGGAGAACTCGGCCAAGTTCTGCTGTATGGCATTGCGGCAACCTTGATCGTCGTCGGAGTGACAAAGCTTGACCGATTCGGCGTGCCGAAAAAGCTACGCACCGTGCTCGCCATCGTGATCGGGATCGTACTCTATTTGATTGTCATCAGCCTGCTGCGCGAAGTGACCAGCCAAATACAGTCTCAAGCGGGCTTTATTGGCGGATTTGGCTTGCCGGCCTGGGTGGGCTGGATTGTAGGTGGCGCGCTGGCTGGCGGCGTTGGCTACTTTATTGGCCACGTTTGCCTTGGCCTACGCAGTGACTACCTCGCCATTGCCACCCTGGGTATCGCGGAAATCATCAAAGCTTTTTTGAAAAATTCCGACTGGCTGACGCGTGGCACGGCCACGGTATCACCTCTTCCTTGGCCGACCCCCGGCCCGGCGGAACTCGGCTTTACGCTTTCCCGAGCGATTTATCTCTCAGTGACAGCTGTCGTGATCGCAGTGATTTTCTTTTTACTCCATAGGGCTTACCACGCCCCCTGGGGAAGAATGATTCGTGCGATTCGCGATAACGAAGTCTCGTCAGCGGCCATGGGTAAAAATATCAATAAGCGGCGCTTGGAGATTTTCGTATTAGGCTGCATTTTGATGGGCCTTGGCGGCGGCATGCTGGGCACCTTTAACAGCCTGTTTGATCCTCAAGGCTACTTGCCTCTCAACCACACCTTCCTGGTGCTGGTCATGGTTATTTTAGGTGGCCCAGGTAATAACCTTGGCACCATTTTTGGGGCGGTCGCGGTTTATATCATTTGGATTATGTCAGAGCCGTTGGCGCTATTTTTAATGCAACTAGCGGTCACGCTGGGGGAAAACGCCTTCGGCTGGGAAGCGCCTAGCAATATGGATAGCCGGGCACTGCAAGCGCGGGTTCTAGTAATCGGTATGCTGATTACCCTGGTACTACGCTTTGCTCCGAAAGGTCTGTTGCCAGAGAAAATTAAAACCCTCGGTTAACGTCCTCACAGTGCTAAAAACTCACAGTGTTAAAAACTTACAGTGCTAAAAAAACGCCCCAGGCTCGCCTGGGGCGTTTCGGTTATTGCTTAAAGAACGTCATTTTGACTAGAGGTCAACCAAGCCCTTGCCGGTGAACGAGCCGTCTTCTACCACCATTTCCACAACAACCCCAGGCACGTCGCCGTTTTCATCAAATTCATGAGAGCCAGAGGCGCCTTCGTAGTTGATCTCGGTACCCGCTGCGATCAGCTCAAGCGCTTTTTCCCACTCACCCGGCAGTATCACTTCGCCTGGCGCACTGGAAACACTGCGTAGCGCTTCAGAAAGCCCTTCACGCTCGGCACTGCCATTTTGCTCAATAGCCAACGCTACTAGGAAAGCCGCGTCATAAGCCTGGGCAGCAAACACGGCACTAGGATCAATATCTGCCGCAGTTGCCGCTTCATTAAAGATGTCCGTGCCGGGGAGATCAGGGCTACCAGGCCGTGTGGCGATCATGCCGTCTAGCACGTCTGCGCCAATCGCTTCTATTAAGCTATCCCCCACCATGCCATCGGCGCCCACATACTGGGTGAACATGCCGCTTTCGTAGGCTTGGCGCAGTACCGTCTGGCCGGAGGTATCGGCATAGGCCAGCACGACCAGCGTGTCTGCGCCACTCGAAGACAGCGAGCCAAGCTCAGAGCGATAGTCGGCACGGTTATCTTCATGTGCGAGGTTTTCGGCTATTTCGCCACCGCCCGCTTCAAAGGCGCCACTGAAGGCATCCGATAAGCCACGGCCATAGTCGTTGTTAACGTAGGTCACCGCGACAAAGTCGATACCTTTATCAAGCAGTAGCTTAGCAAGCATTTCGCCCTGGAAGGCATCCGATGGCACGGTACGGAAAACTAAGTCGTTGTCGTCTAACTCAGAGACAGCGGGGGCCGTTGACGCAGGTGAGACCATCAACACACCACCGGGAACCGCGGCGTTATTAGCAGCGGCAACCGTCGCCCCAGTACATAAAGCGCCGACAATCGCGGTGACTTGCTCAGAGTTCACCATACGATCTGCGGCGTTAGACGCAGCCGATGCATCCGAGCAGGTGGTATCCCCGGAAGGCATTTCCAATGTTTGCCCACCCAAGATACCGCCCTGCTCATTTATCTGCGCAACGGCAAGCTGAGCACCTGCAAAAATGGGTGGCGTCAGGCTTTCAATTCCCCCGGTAAAGCCGCCCAAGAAGCCAACTTTGACCTCCGCCTGGGCCATGCCCGCTAAAGCGAGTGATGAGGCCGCAACGGCGGTGGCTAATGTGCGCTTATTAATCATATTATTGGTCGCTCCCAGTATATTAAGTGCCCCGACTGTCCAGCGCGGGACTTCTCTTAATCTGGAACCGTAACGCCAAAAACACAAGCAACGCTTTCTAACGCTCCTCCTCTTCATCCGCATTTTGGCGACGCTCAGCCATCTGTTTTTGGTAACGCTTATTTTGGTACAGTCGCACCAGCGCAATCGTAAGCGCCGACGCGACCATGACAGCCAGCACACCCCCTTGCCAGGGGCGCGCAGCATCGCCCATTACGGTTTCCAGCGTAATAATCAGCATTAAACCCAGCGCCTGCGACCCAATGGCCAGCGCCCGCAGTATGTCGAAAGCGGGTTGCGGCATAGACATCTCCGTAATGTTTAACGTGCGTGGTATGGTTCACCAGTGTACCTGCTTAACGGAAAAATCATGAATGCGATTGCCATTGGACCACTGCTGATCTCCACCCCTAGGCTATATGCCCTCGGCTGCGCCCTACTGCTGTTATTGGCTAGCCGCTATCTGTTGGGATTAACGTCTTCTCAGCATGGGCGCTGGTTCAACGGGCTACTGGTGGTATGGCTACTGGCGGCTCGAATTGTTTTTGTCGTGCTCAACTGGGAAAGCTACAGCGCAGAACCGCTCGAGGCGCTCAAGCTATGGCAACCCGGTTACAACGCGCTGGGTGGCCTAATCGCGGGGTTAATTTGGACAGCCTGGACACTGCGCAAGCGGCTGCTGTCGCTTATCGGCGGCCTTGCCCTGTTGGTTGGCACGACAAGCCTGTGGCTGGTCTTGGTAACGCTTGCCCCCTTAGGCAATGAATTTGCTATTGATGCGTTGCCGGAGGTGACGTTGGACGATGTGGACGGCAACGCAGTGCATCTCCCTTCGCTGGCTGAGAGCGGTGACCTTATTATCGTTAATCTATGGGCGACCTGGTGCCCACCCTGCCTGCGGGAGATGCCGCTGCTTGAAGAGGCAGCCAAGCGTGACGATGTCAGTGTGGTAATCGCGAACCAAGGCGAGGACTTACTGCCCGTCGTGCGCTATTTAGACGAGCAAGGACTGGATTTTCGCTACGCGCTGCGTGACCCAAGCCAAACGCTAATGGCGCAATTTCAAGCGCCAGGCCTACCCACCACGGTACTTTTTGATCGCCAGGGCAACACGCAGGATGTCCACGTTGGCGAGTTAACCCGAGCCCAGCTGGAACGCTGGTTAAAAGATTGACCACGATAGACCTTAATCCCCCCGCCGCTTTGCGTTAGAATCCCCCGCCCTGTTGCCACCGGAAACCTGCCCCGGTGGCGTACAACCTGTTTCTGTAGACTT
Source organism: Halomonas sp. 3A7M (assembly GCF_014897875.1). Lineage (NCBI taxonomy): Bacteria > Pseudomonadati > Pseudomonadota > Gammaproteobacteria > Oceanospirillales > Halomonadaceae > Halomonas > Halomonas sp. 3A7M. The sequence continues at coordinate 35,109 of NZ_JABUZD010000165.1, read as the reverse complement.
CCTCGAGGCATCATGAGCGATTTTTCTCCCGGCCAGCGTTGGATTAGCGACGGCGAGGCTGAGCTTGGACTCGGCACCGTGCTTAACTGCGACGCCCGTAGCGTTACCATTTTGTTCAGTGCCAGCCAGGAAACCCGTACGTACAACACTCGCCAAGCCCCCTTAACTCGCGTCATGTTCGGCGGTGGCGACCGCGTGATTTCTGCTGATGGCTGGCAGATGATCGTAGACGATAGCAAAGAGACCCACGGCTTAATCACCTATATTGGCGAAGATAGCGATGGCAACCCTCGAGAACTATCTGAGGCAAAGCTCGCCGACACTATGCAGTTTGATCAGGCACGCGACCGACTGCTAACTGGCCAGGTTGATCGCAATGATTGGTTCGATCTGCGCTTTCGCACGCTGCACCATTATCAGCGCATCGAGCAGCACAGCGCCCTGGGCTTTGCTGGGCCGCGTATCGACCTGATTCCCCACCAGCTTTATATCGCTGACGAAGTGGCAGGCCGCCATGCGCCACGTGTCCTGCTTGCGGATGAGGTTGGGCTGGGTAAAACGATTGAGGCTGGGCTGGTTCTACACCGCCTACTGCTGGCTGGCCGAGTAGAACGCGCATTAATTTTGGTGCCTGACAGCCTTACTCACCAATGGCTTGTAGAGCTTTTACGCCGTTTCTCACTCAAGGTAAGTTTGCTAGATGAGCAGCAAAGTCTCGCCCACGGTAGCGCCAACCCATTTGAAAGCGCCCAAATAGTACTGGCCAGTCAAGGTTGGCTATTCGCCAACACGCATCGTCAAGAACAGGCCCTGGCGAGCCACTTTGACCTGCTGATCGTCGATGAAGCCCATCACCTCGACTGGAGCCCTGATGGCAGTGGCCCAGGCTATCAGTGCGTTGAGCAGCTCGCTGCTGATATCCCTGGCTTATTACTGCTGACGGCTACGCCAGAACAGATGGGGGTTGAGAGCCATTTCGCTCGCCTGCGCTTGTTAGATGCCGAGCGTTACCACGACATCGAACGCTTTAAAGACGAAGAGCATCATTACATCGCTGTCGCTCAAGCCATTGATGCCTTGGATGAGCTTCCCAATACCGTCGAGGCACGTGAACGGGTCAATAATGTAGCAGACGACCGCGACAGCCAGGCGCTGCTAGCAACGTTATGCAACCTTGAAGCAAGTACCGAACAGCAGAATGCTGCTCGCGCTCAGTTACGCGATGCTCTGCTTGATCGTCACGGTACCGGGCGCGTCATGTTCCGCAACAGCCGCCGTCATGTGGGAGGATTCCCAGAACGTCGCCTGCACCTAGCTCAGTTGGAACTCCCATCGGCCTATCGGCGCGTGCTGCGTCGCTTGGAGCGCGATGATGACTACCTGGACGAGTTGCTGATTGAAACGGGCATGGATCATCCGGACGTGTTGATCTATCCAGACACTATGTATCGCGAGCTTAGCAACGACCCGCTTAACACTGAATCCTGGTGGCATATCGACCCACGGGTAAACTGGCTGCTGGAAAAGCTTAGCGACGATAGCGACAGCGGCTTTGCCAACGACAAAGTACTGATTATTGCTCACCACAGAGAAACCGCTGAAGGACTTGCCGAGGGACTGCGCGTGCTAGGTGGCTATCACGCACCGGTGTTCCACGAAGGGCTATCGCTGGTCGAACGTGACCGGGCCGCAGCGGCATTTGCCGATGAAGAAGACGGTTGCCAAGTGCTGGTGTGTTCTGAAATCGGTTCGGAAGGCCGCAACTTTCAGTTCTGCCGCCACTTAGTGATGTTTGATATGCCCCAGCATCCCGACCAGCTGGAGCAGCGTATCGGCCGCCTCGACCGGATAGGGCAGCGCCACACCATTGAGCTCCATGCTCCCACCTTCACTGGCAGCCCAGGTGAGCGTCTGCTGCGCTGGTATCACGAAGGCATGGATGCTTTTAGCGCGCCTCACGGCATTGGCAGCGACCTCTTTGATGCGTTTGGCGATGCCCTGGCCGATGCGTTACTCGATGATGAAATGCTCAATGAGATCATCGAAGAAACCCGTGAAATGTTCACCGCCAAGTTGGCTGAACGGGACGCAGGTCGTAACCGACTGCTAGAGCTAAATGCCTGCCGCCCTGCCCGTGCTCAGCAGGTAATTGATGCGGTGCGTGAGTTGGATGAAGACCCAGCGTTGCCGCGTTTTGTAGAGCGCGCCCTGGATATTTTTGGTGTAGACAGTCAAGAGATTGGCAATGGCTTGCTTTATTTGCAGCCTAGCCAACACATGCTGGATGGGCTCCCCGGGCTAGTGAAAGGTGAAGAGGGCTTCTCGGCTACTTACAGCCGTTCGTTAGCGCTTGCACGAGACGATATTCAGCGACTCTCTTGGGAACACCCGCTGCTACGCGAAATGATGGAGCGCATCTTAGATGGCACGATGGGAAACACCGCGTTGGCGCTATTACGCCATCCCGCCATTCCCAGCGGCCGTTTAATGGCTGAACTGGTGTTCCGCACCCATTGCCCTGCACCTAAGTCGCTACATCTCAACCGCTTCCTACCGCCTACGGCAGTGCGCGTCCTACTTGATGAGTCAGGCGCAAACTTAACCCGCAAGATCTCCTTCACTGGCCTTGGCAAGAATCTACAGAAAGTGAACAAATCACTGGCACGAGATTTGATCAAAAGCCGCCATGACCAGCTGCGTGCGCTCCTCATTCAGGGGGAAGGTGAAGCCGAACGTGAACTGCCCAGCATCGTAGAAAGCGCTGAAACACGTATGCGAGCTCAGTTAGATGCCGAACTAGCCCGCTTGACTGCCCTGGCAGAGCATAATCCAGCTGTTCGTAGTGAAGAACTTGAGGCGCTGAAGCAAGAGCGCCAAGCGCTCAGCGACGCAATAGAAAACACCCGCTTACGGCTTGATTCCGTACGAGTGATAATCACCGTCGATCCCAACGCCTAACGCGGAAAGACTAAAGAATCGCCGCTAACGCCTTATCGAGTGTCGGGTACTGAAAGGTAAACCCAGCCTCGGTCAGGCGTGCAGGGCGCATATCGGCCCCGGTCAGCAACAGCTGCGACATTTCTCCGAAGCCCGCTTTTAGTACAAAAGCGGGCACGGGGAAAATCGCCGGCCGGTGAAGCTGCTTAGCTAACGTTTTTGTGAACTCAGCATTTGTCACCGGGTGCGGTGCACTGCCATTAAATGCGCCTGAAAGCGTTGATTCGTTCATCAAAAACATAATCGCTGCCACAAGATCATCACGATGAATCCAGGGCATAAACTGTGCGCCACTGCCAAAACGCCCCCCAAGTCCGAGCTTAAAGGGTGGCAGCATCTTCTGCAGCGTACCGCCTCCCGCTTCAAGCACTAAACCAATCCGCAGTATCGCTAAGCGAACGCCCATCGCCTCAATCGGTTTTGCCGCCGCTTCCCATTGCGCACAAAGCTGATGAGCAAACTCATCGCTTGGCGACGTTGTTTCATCCACCACTTTGTCGCCTTGATCGCCGTAATAGCCCATCGCAGAGCCGCTAATCATCGCGCTGGGTAACGCTTGCCCGTTGGCTTTGAGCTGTTCACAAAGCGTCATCAGTTGCTGCGTACTGTCGATACGAGAGCGAATTAGTGTCTCTTTTTGGCTGTTACTCCAGCGCTTTGCAGCAATCGACTCACCGGCAAGGTTCACCAACACCGCCGGAGGGGTGTCCATAAATGCCTGAGCGCTATCACGAATATCGCAGGCTTTTGGCAACCTACCACGCACCTGATACGGGGCCCGGGAAACCACCTGCACATCATGCCCCTGGGTGAGGAGTTGCTGGCAGAGCCGCTGACCAACAAAGCCGCTACCTCCGGTGATTAATACCCGCATGGTGTCACTCCTATGGTTTGTTGAGGTGGCGTTGTTTGATAAAGCGCGTAACCCCGGCAGTCGTATGTCAAGTAAACGACGTCCCTCAACGGCACTGAAGCTAGGTGTTCAAGCGTTCACTGTACGCAATCAACGATTCGCCAATAAAGTAGCCGAGTGGCAGGCCGCTGGTTGTGTCGCTAGTTGGCCCACATCTCGTTATCAGGCTAGTGCATCCGGCTGGCAAACACACAATGACGCTCAGCTACGCTATACCGGCACGCCCTGTATGAGCGTAATCACCCGCCATCTAGCCGATACGCTTAACGCCTTACCGAATGCCTCCATGACGCTTGAAACCCACATTACAACGCTTGATAAGATGGCTGCGGGCTGACAGCTCCAGGATACTCGCGGATCAATTCACGGGCCTTTTGACGTGGTGGTTATCAGTGCCCCGCCGCTTCAGGCCAAGGCATTATTAGCAGAGTGGGAACCGAACACTGGCAACTGCCTGTGAGGCCAAACCCCAGTAGGGATGCTGAACAGGTTGAGTTATTTTCGAGGAGCCATTACCCCCCATAGCGAAGGTAGCATCAGCGTGGCACACCGTTCACACACAGCATCCGGTGCTTCGTCTAGCGTCACGCAATCACACCAAGCCTGGCCGTGAACATCAGCCGGAAAGCATTAGCTTGCTTGCTCAGCTGGATTGGAGCGATGCACATATTGAGAGTGACAGCGACAGTGTCGCCCAACAGTTGCTAGCAGCATTTGTATCGCTACTGCCCGATGATATAGAGCTACCGAATGTCATTGAACTCGGGGCACACCGCTGGCGCTATGCTCAGCCAGCACAGGCAGGTCATCAGCCATACTTATACAGTACAAGTGGCCTAGCACTCTGTGGTGATAGCTTTAAAGGTAGTCGTGTCGAGGATGCTTGGTTATCAGGTGATGAACTGGGCCAGGCCCTATTAGGCCGGCCTGTCTGAAATTAGAAACTAAACTTAACTTTTCCGCACCTACAGGAAAGGTTGTACCCAGAAGCCACAAGTTGTACAAAGGTGGCTATAATAGCGTTTAGCTATCTATACGATTAATAACGACCCGATTATGTGGCCAAACCGCCAGTCAGGCGCTGAAGCATCGCCACGACAATTATTGACAGATCCCTGCACGCTTATTTGCAGGCAACCAAGAGGCAATGGCGCCCATGAGCATCAAGGCGACCCACCCACCCGATACCCCGCTTTATCCGATTAGGGAAGTTTCCCGCCTGACGGGTGTGAACTCGGTCACTCTTCGTGCCTGGGAGCGTCGCTACGGTTTAATTCGTCCACAACGCACCCCCAAGGGCCATCGTCTATACGCGCAAGACGATATCACTCGCATTGAGCGTATTTTACAATGGCTAAACCGCGGCGTTCCGGTTAGCCAAGTGGTTGATTTACTTGATCAACCTGAAACGGTAGAAACACCATCGCCGAATACTGGCGACTGGGCCAGCCAACGACAGTTGTTGCAGTCCACCATAGAAGCGGTTGACCTTCCCAAGCTGGAAGCGCTGTACCACCAGAGTCTGGCGCTATATCCCTTAAGCGTCGCGATTAATGAGCTCTGGCAGCCCGTTATTCTTACCCTTGAAGCCAAATGGGCCAGCCAGCCCGATGACCTTGTGCGCCGCACCTTTGAAGCCTTTCTGCGTAGCCAGGTAGGCATTCGCCTGCACTATGCCAATCAGGCAACGCGCGGCCCGTTAATCCTGCTAAGTGCGATGCCTGATGACCCCGGCCCGCTATGGGTTTTAATGTGTGCGCTCATGGCCAGCGAACAGGGCTACCGCGTACAACTGTTTGACCGCTCATTAGCGCTGGAGGACCTTCCTCAAGCCGTATCCCGATTGCACTCATCGATGGTACTGCTTTCCAGTGGCCAGCGAGAAAGCGACGACTACATTGGTCGCGCACTTCCCCAGGCCACAGAAGCGTTAAATGTTCCTATTGGGGTGTGTGGGGAAGTGGCGCGATTAAGAGAAAATGAGCTGCGTGACGGTCCGGTGCAGATGTTAGGCGACGACCTGCCGCAAGCCATTTCACGACTTCGCCCCTTGTTGCGCGAATCGGGAATTCTCTGAGGTATCGGATGCTAGTTAACGTTACCGATGATAAGGATATCGCATGAATCTGCAGCTCGTTTGGCTGCGTAGCGACTTACGCATTCACGATAACTCCGCGCTTGCCGCTGCGGCTGCCAACGGCCCCGTGGTGGCCGTTTTCTTACGCAGCGTGGCTCAATGGCAAACACATGGCCACGGGGCGACTAAGCTCGACTTCTGGGCACGCAGTGTTGCGGCGATCAAAGCGTCGCTTAACGGGCTTAATATTCCACTTTTGCATCGTGATATTGATCACTATGACGAAGCGGCTCAGGTGTTGCTTGATATCGCCCACGAGCACCAGATTACTCAACTCCACTTTAACTATGAGTATGCGCTGAACGAGCAACATCGCGATCAATCGGTGCTTGATGCTTTTAAACAAGCAGGGATCACCGCTCAGGGTCACCATGACGCCGTCGCCTTCGCCCCTGGCAGTTTATTGACCGGAAAAGGCGATTATTACGGCGTATTTACACCGTTTTCGAAAGCTTGGCACAAGCAGGTGACTGCACAGCAGCTTGCCTTACGTGATACCCCAGGCGTGCAATCTCCGCTAGAGATCAATAGCGACCCACTGCCCGCGCTTCCATCGCTGGATAATGACCCCGTTGATAAACGCCTCTGGCCTGCTGGAGAAGAGGCGGCTAGTGACAATCTCGAACGTTTTTTACGCTTTCGTGGACGGCACTATAAGCAGCAGCGAGACTTTCCAAACGTTCGCGGCACCAGCGAACTTTCGCCCTATCTAGCGCTGGGTATGATCTCCTATCGCCAATGCCTTCAAGCCGTGATGAGCGAAAATGGTGGCCACTTGGCCGATGGAGATGAGGGGCTGACCAGCTGGGTGAATGAGCTTATTTGGCGTGAATTTTATCAGCACGTCGCGGTAGGCTTTCCCCAGGTTTGCCGTCACCAACCTTTTCAAGAGCACACCAAGCAGCTCCGCTGGCGTGACGACGATAAAGGCTTTCAAGCGTGGTGTGAGGGCCGTACCGGCTATCCGATTGTCGATGCGGCCATGCGCCAGCTAGTGACTACGGGCTGGATGCACAACCGCCTGCGCATGATCACCGCGATGTTTTTAAGTAAGCACTTACTGATTGACTGGCGGCGCGGTGAGGCATTTTTTATGCGCCATTTAATCGACGGTGAGTTTTGCGCCAATAACGGCGGCTGGCAGTGGGCGGCATCAACAGGCACGGATGCAGCGCCCTATTTTCGTATTTTTAACCCCACTACCCAGTCAACGCGCTTTGATCCAGAGGGTGAATTTATTACCCATTGGCTGCCCGAGTTAAAACCACTGCCTAAAAAAGCTCGCCATGCGCCGCCCCAGGACATGCTGAACCCAACGGATTACCCAGCCCCCATCGTTGACCATAAAGCAGCGCGCCAGCGTGCCCTGGATGCCTTTAAAGCGCTCTCGAAATAACTCCTCTCTTTTGCATCGCCTGCGCTGCGGTGATGCAAATCGATCGACTGCTTTCTCCTCGCTTCATCGTTTGCTGATTTTTCTTAACCACCACAGGACTGCGTGATGCCTAACGACCAAGCTTTGGCGAATTTCTGCGCCTTTTTTAATAAACTAGACAATACCTGTACAGAAAAACTATACGAGGTATATACTGAGGAAGTTATCTTCAATGATCCGCTACATCACATTGAAGGGCGATCGGCGCTAAAGCGCTATTTCGCCACCATGTACGAAAACGTTGAACGTTGCCAATTTACTTATCACACGCAACAACAGGTGGCTAATCAAGCATTTGTAACCTGGACAATGGAGTTCATTCACCCCCGATTAGCCCAGGGCAAACCGATCCGTGTCGCGGGATGCAGTGCCCTAACATTTGCAGAGGATGGTCGGGTTTCAAAGCACCGCGACTATTTCGATGCAGGCGCCATGTTGTATGAACACTTACCAGTCATGGGACGTGTCATACGTTGGTTAAAACGGCGCATTAGCTGATATATGCCGTTTATTTGCATACAGGTTGCATGCTAACAGGCCATTACAGGAGAGCATGATGAGCACATGGAAAACGCCCCAACGCATTTGGCTCACTGGTGCCACGTCAGGCATTGGTGAAGCGCTTGCCACAAAGCTCATCGCCCAAGGTCACCATGTTGTGCTGAGTGCTCGAAACCAAGAGGCGCTCGATGATTTATGTGCTGGTCATCCCAATGCTTATTCGCTCCCCGTTGATATCAGCGACCACCAAGCGGTGATTGCGGCGGGTGAACAGATCAGCACATGGCTGGGCGCACTGGATATTGCCTTATTCAATGCAGGCACCTGCGAATATCTAGACGCGCAGCATTTTGATATGGCGCTGATTGAGCGGGTTTTCACCCCAAACCTGTTTGGCACCCTGTATGGCGTGGAGGCAGCCCTGCCGTTATTAAGAGCTGCCCGCAAAGAGGGTAAACCTGCTCGCCTAGCCGCCACCTCTAGTGCATCTGCCTATTTACCGCTGCCCAGAGCCGAAGCCTATGGCGCCTCAAAAGCGGCTGTCAGTTACTTTTTGGAGTCATTACGTCTCGACCTCGATCAAGAAGGCATTGATGTCAGCGTCATTCACCCAGGTTTTGTTAAAACCCCGTTGACCGATCGCAATGATTTTCCAATGCCCATGCAAGTCACCGCGGAACAAGCGGCCGATGCCATCATTGCCGGTCTTGTCAAAGGAAGGCTGGATATTCACTTTCCGCGTCGCTTCACCTATCTGGTGAAATGTTTAGGAATTTTACCGCCTGCGCTGCGTCGTCATATCGGCCTACGTATGACAAGGCGCCAAGAGGTACAGCAATGAGCAACATGGCTTCACAGCGTATCGCCATTATCGGCAGCGGTATTAGCGGCATGGCAGCGGGTTGGTACTTATCCTCCCAACATGAAGTCACTCTGTTTGAAGCAGACGGGCGTCTTGGTGGGCACACGGCCACGATGGACGTGGAGGTCGGGGGGCAGTCCTACGCTATCGACACGGGCTTTATTGTTTTCAATGATTGGACCTACCCGCATTTCCAACGCTTACTAGAAACACTCGAAGTGCCTAGCCAAGCCACCGAAATGAGTTTTTCGGTGCATGAAACTGATGTTGATTTTGAATATAACGGCCATACGCTAGGCTCGCTGTTTGCCCAGCGGCGCAACTTACTTAGCCCCGCTTTTTATCGTCTATTACGCGACATCTTGCGCTTTAACAAACAAGCAACGGCTGACTTAGAGGCCAAGCGCCTTCCTAGCAACACAACGCTAGGCGAATACCTTGACCAACATGGCTACGGTGACGCTTTTCAGCGACGTTATCTGCTGCCCATGGGGGCCGCTATTTGGTCTGCGAGTATTGGCGATCTACGCGCCTTTCCGCTGACGTTCTTCGTGCGTTTTTTTCGCAATCACGGCTTGCTGTCGGTTAACCACCGCCCTCAATGGCACACCTTAGTTGGCGGCTCGAAACGCTATATTCCCAGCATGACAGCGCCATACGCAGCGCGCATTCATCTGAATACGCCTGTCACGCGCATTGAGCGAAATGCCACCGGCGTAATGATCACCACGGCACAAGGCACACAACGCTTTGATCATGTGGTGCTGGCTTGCCACGCCGATCAGGCACTAGCGATGCTCGGCGACCCGACACCCGCTGAACAAGACATTCTTGCCGCCATGCCTTATCAAGATAACGAGGTCGTGCTGCATACCGACACATCGCTGCTGCCCCGGCGGCAGCGCGCCTGGGCTAGCTGGAACTACCGTTTAGATGGTCGAGGAGCAGACGAGCGGGTGTCTGTTACCTACAACATGAATATTCTGCAGCGATTGAAAGAGGCCGAGACTACTTTTTGCGTCACGCTTAACGATTCCAATAGCATTGACCCTGCGAAAGTGCTCGGACGTTATACCTATGCCCACCCACAGTTCACACTGGCAGGACAGGCAGCGCAAATGCGCCATGACGAGATATCCTCGGTTGCTCGGCGCACTCACTTCTGCGGCGCTTACTGGCGCAATGGCTTTCACGAAGATGGGGTATGGAGCGCGCTGCGGGTTGCCCAAGCACTAGGTTGTGATGAAGCCGCTGCGCCGCCAACAACGCCCACAGCACTCCCGGCTCATGACCTGATGCCCACTAACAGCGTTGGGGAGGGGCTCGGATGATTACCGTGCCTCGCTCGCGTATTTACCGCGGCACCTTGCGCCATCGTCGCTTCACTCCTAAGGAGCACGCTTTCAGTTACCGCGTTTGGATGGCGTGGCTCGACTTGGATGAGTTGCCGAGCCTATTTGACAATGTGCCTTGCTTTAGCGCCCGAAGGCCGGCACTAGCACGCTTTCGTCGCGAAGATTATCTCGGCCCTACTGATAAGCCATTGCGTACAGCGGTACGCGAAGAGCTAATTCGTCAGCTGGGTAGTGCCCCCAATGGCAAGATTTACGTACTGACCCAATTGCGCACCTTTGGCACGGTCTTCAATCCTGTTTCGATGTACTACGCCTATGACCATCTTGGCAGGCTGGCGGCTGTCGTTGGTGAAGTCACTAATATGCCCTGGAAAGAGCGTACCTGCTATGCCTGTCGGATCGATCCAACTCGTCATAGCCATCATGCAAGCTTTGATAAAGCCATGCATGTGTCGCCGTTTAACCCCATGGAAATGACCTACCGCTGGAAGCTCAACGCACCCGGCGATCAGCTCTATCTACACATGGAAAACTGGCAAAGCGGGCAGCGCCATTTCGACGCCACGCTTACCTTAGAGGCTGCGCCAGCGACACGCGGCGTTCTATTAGCAACCCTTGCACGCCAGCCTTGGATGAGCCTGAAAACCGTGGCGGGAATTCATTTTGAAGCGTTTCGCCTCTGGCTGAAGCGCATCCCCGTTTATAACCACCCTAAGCGCAAGGAAACTTCAAAATGACGACCCTGCGTTCTACGCCCCCTGACATACAACCGGTTAACCAGGATCGTTTGACTCGCTGGTTGAAGCCTCGCCTGATGGCTCAATTAGATGCCTTCCAGGGTGGCCGTATCACCTTAATTGAAGGCAATCAGTGTCACCACCTGGGTCAAGAAGGGCCGCTTCAAGTGACCGTTGTGATTCGTCACTCCCGCGCCTGGAAAAGGCTCGCGTTTGGCGGCACAGTGGGCGCAGCTGAATCCTATATGGATGGCGACTGGGATGCTGATGACTTAGTGGCCTTGGTGCGTTTGTTTGCGGCCAATCTGGATCACGTAAACGGTAAAATGGAAAACGGAAGCGCCCGTTTCACCCGCTGGCTGCTTGGCGCTGCCTATCGCTTCCAACGTAATAGCCTTTCCGGTTCAAAGCGTAATATCTCGGCACACTACGATATTGGCAATGACCTGTTTGCCACGTTTCTTGATCAACGCCACTGGATGTACTCGAGCGCTGTATTCCCTTATCCAGAAGCCAGCCTGGAAGAAGCGTCTACCTACAAACTCGACATCATGCTCGAAAAGCTAGATGTACGCCCAGAACACCACTTGCTAGAAATTGGTACTGGCTGGGGTGGTCTTGCAATACACGCCGCCAAAACCCGTGGCTGCCATGTCACTACCACCACCATTTCTGAAGAGCAGTACGCCCATACCGCCCGGCGCATTCAAGAAGAGGGGCTTGACGATAAAATCACCCTGCTAAAGCAGGATTATCGTGAGCTGACAGGTCGCTACGATCGACTGATCTCTGTTGAGATGATTGAAGCCGTCGGCCACCAGTATTTGAACACCTACCTTGAAAAGGTCGACAGCCTGCTGAGCGACGATGGCCAGGCTATGCTGCAAGCCATCACTATCCGAGACCAACGGTTTGAAGAAGCCAAGCGGGAGATGGACTTTATTAAGCGCTATATTTTCCCCGGTGGTTTTTTGCCGTCTCATCACGCCATGCTAACCAGCGTGATGCGCAAAACCTCACTGAACGTGGTAGCGCTTGATGAAATTGGCCAGCACTATGCCCGCACTCTACGCGAGTGGCGCCATCGCTTTGAAACCAGCCTAGAGCAGATAAGGCAGCAAGGCTACGACGAACGGTTTATTCGTATGTGGCGTTACTATTTGTGCTACTGCGAGGGGGGCTTTATTGAGCGCTCTATTGGTACGTGCCACTTATTGCTAGCCAAACCAGCCGCCAAACCCGCACCGTTAACGGGCGCGCTATAAATGGCTAGCCCACGCTGGCACGGCTTGCTGTTCAATGCACTACGCTTCGAAGCGGGCTGGTTGCTGTGCGTTTTGGGGGGATCATGGGTAGCTGCCATTATAGGGAGTGCGCTGCTAGGCTGGCATTTCTGGCACTGCGCCAAACCCGGCGAATGGCGTTTTATTGGTGTGTTTGCGCTATTGGGGTTAGCGTTGGACGGAGGCCTTCATTTGGCAGGAGGTTTCGACTTCGGTGAACACACCTTGGTGGCTGGTTTACTGCCACTGTGGCTTTGGATGCTGTGGCCGCTGTTTGCAACGCTGGTATTTCACTCGCTTGCTTGGCTGTGGCAGTACCCAATGATTGCGGCGGTTTGCGGTGCGGTCAGCGGGCCACTGTCCTATGTTGGCGGCGCAGCGCTCACTGGCGTTAGCTTAGCCCCCTGGTTACTGCCAGCACAGGCCATTATTTGGGCAGTGCTATGTGTGTGTATCAGTCGTTACGCTAACCACAAGGTCGCTGCTTCTGGCGTTCATTAACACTTGCTTCTAGCATGGCGTTTAGCATTCACGAGGGCACTGATTCAGCCAGTATGCGCGGCGCCCAACGCTGTTCAAGCTCCGCAGCAGGTAAGGGCCTCGCAAAATAGAATCCTTGCACTAACGTACAGCCGGCGTTAACCAGAAACTGACACTGCTCCTGAGTTTCTACGCCTTCGGCGACCACTTCCAGTCCCATCCCCTCTGCCATCGCCAACACGGCCGTTACAATAGCGGCATCCGCTTGGTCATGAGGCAGTTCACGAATAAACGCACGATCTAGCTTAATTTTATCTACCGGCAGTCGTTTCAAATAACCAAGCGATGAATAGCCAGTACCAAAATCATCGATGGCAATCGCATAGCCCTGGTTACGCAGCGCCTGCAGGCGAGGCCCCATATCCCCGGCACGCTCGTCCAGCAAAACAGATTCTGTCAATTCCAAGCCAATTTGCGACGTTTTTAGCTGGTAGCGTTCTAAACAACTAGACAGCTGAGTTTCCAGGTCTCCCTGAAAAAGCTGCAGCGCAGAAATATTGACCCATACCGTCACTTTTGGCATACCGCTGTATTGCCAATGCGCCTGCTGGGCACAGGCTTTTTCGATCACCCAACTACCGAGTTCGGCCATCAGTCCATGACGTTCAGCAAGCGGTATAAAGTCGCCTGGCGAGATCATGCCATCCTCAGGGTGACGCCAGCGCAGCAGCGCTTCCATACCCACTAAATCGCCAGTTCCTGGGTGATGCTGCGTTTGGTAATGCAGCTCCAACTGGTCACCGGATATCAACGCGGCCCGCAAATCGCTGACCAGAGCAAGCTGGGGGTTATCTTGTTTATCCAGCGCGGGGCGAAACCGCTGGCTGAGATTACGCCCTAAGCGCTTGGCACTATATAAGGCAGACTCTAGCCGCTGAAAAAGCACGCCGGAATCATTGCCATCTTCAGGGGCGCGACAGCTACCTATCGTTAACCCCAGACGTAGCGATTGATCTTTTATTTCGAATGGTCGGCTCATGTGCTCACGCAAGGTCGCTACCCACTGATCATGGTCGTCGAAGGTGGTCGTGCGAATCACCATAAATTCATCACCACCCAACCTACCCACTACGCTGCCAGCCATATAACCCGTTAATCGTTGGGCAAAGCGCGCTAACAAGCGGTCACCCTGCTCGACCTCTAAGCTGTCATTCACCGACTTGAGCCCGTCAATATCAATCAACGCCATATCCAAGCTTTCACCTGCACGCAGATGGCGCAGCCGAGAGGACATCAGATCGTGTAAGCGGCGCCGGTTTGGCAACCCCGTTAGCGGGTCTTCATAACCAATTCGGCGCAAATCACGCTCGCGGGCTTTTTGGGAGGAAATATCGGTAAAGAGACTGATGAAGTGAGTAATTTTGCCGCGTTTGTCGGTAACCGCACGGACCTTTAGCCACTCGGGATACTCATCACCGTGCTTGCGGCGATTCCACATCTCGCCCTCCCAACGGCCAGTCGCCTTTAGCGTGCTCCAAAACGTCCGATAAAACGCTTTATCGTGACGCTGAGCCGCTAACGTCTCTAGCTTACGGCCAATCATTTCCTGACTTTCGAAGCCGGTAATTTGAGTAAAGGCCGGATTGACCGTCAAGACGCGATTATGCACATCGCTGATGACAATGGCGTCACTCGCCAACCCTATGGCATCTTGCGAAAGGCGTAGCCGTAAATATTGTTGGCGTATTTGGTTCCAAGCATCCCACATACCAAATGCAACCAAGCTGGCCGCCACCATACGTAACGCCGAGTCAGGCACCCACACACAAGCGGGCAGCGCTATTAACGCCATCCATACCAGCGGACGATTAAGAGAAACAGGCAGCCACATGGCGGTTTAGTGTGTCCTATAAATGAGCCAAACAGGGCATGGGTTACAGATCTGGCATCATGCCGCTTAACAAAAAAACATGGATACACCATATTACGTCAATAGGGCGTTTATTGTGCAGAATCGCGTATTTGAAATAACGAAATACTAACAACCTCTATCGGCAGGCAGGTAAAAAGCTGTAGAGAAAACACGATAAGTGCCCAACAACGTGCATTCAGAGGTTTCGGGAAGTAGACTAGACCCAACTACCATCTTGATACTCGGAACGATTCAGTGACCAAGCAACATTCCTTTGATCGCGAAGAACTGCTGGCCTGCTCGCGCGGCGAGCTATTCGGCCCAGGCAACGCACAGCTTCCGGCTCCCAATATGCTGATGCTTGACCGCATCATGCACATTCACGAAGAAGGTGGTGTGCATGGTAAAGGCGAGCTAATTGCCGAACTGGACATCACCCCGGACCTGTGGTTTTTTGATTGCCACTTCCCCGGCGACCCAGTCATGCCAGGCTGTTTGGGGCTAGATGCCATGTGGCAGCTTGTGGGTTTCTACCTGGGTTGGCTTGGCCACCCAGGCCGTGGACGTGCACTGGGCTGTGGCGACGTAAAATTCAGCGGCCAAATTCTACCCGACGCGAAAAAAGTGACATATCACATTAATGTGAAGCGCATTATTACCCGTCGGCTTATTCTAGGCATCGCCGACGGCACTGTATCCGTCGACGGACGCGATATATACCAGGCTAATGATTTGCGCGTTGGCCTATTCACCTCCACTGCGAATTTCTGACAGGAGGCTCCCATGCGACGAGTGGTAGTCACCGGCCTTGGCATCGTATCGTGCTTAGGCAACGACCAGCAACAGGTCTTAGACGCGCTCAAAAACGGGCGCAGCGGTATTCGTTTTAAGGAAAAGTACGCCGAACGCGGCTTCCGTAGCCATGTAGCGGGTAGCGTCGACATCGACCTTGATTCCCTCATTGACCGCAAACTTCGCCGATTTATGGGCGACGCGGCAGCGTATGCCTATGTGTCTATGGCACAAGCCATTGACGATTCGGGGCTCTCTGAAGAGCAGGTGTCCAACGAACGGACTGGGCTTATAGCCGGGTCTGGCGGGGCATCCAGCGCGAATCAGGTAGAAGCCGCCGATGTCATGCGCGAAAAAGGCCTACGTCGTGTGGGGCCATACCGTGTTACCCGCACGATGGGCAGCACCGTGTCGGCATGCTTGGCAACGCCATTTAAGATTAAAGGCGTTAATTTCTCTATCTCATCCGCCTGCGCGACGTCTGCTCACTGCATTGGTAGTGCGATGGAACAAATCCAGCTTGGTAAGCAGGATATCGTGTTTGCCGGTGGTGGCGAAGAAGAGCACTGGACCCTTTCTTGCTTATTTGATGCGATGGGTGCCCTTTCAACTCATTACAACGATACGCCTGAGAAAGCCTCTCGCCCTTATGATCAAGCGCGCGATGGGTTTGTCATTGCTGGTGGCGGTGGCATGTTAGTGCTTGAAGAGCTGGAGCATGCTAAAGCCCGCGGCGCCAAGATATACGGCGAATTGGTGGGCTACGGCGCCACCTCCGACGGCCACGATATGGTTGCCCCTTCCGGGGAAGGTGCGACGCGTTGCATGCGTCAGGCCATGGCGACGGTTGAGGGTGATATTGATTATATTAACACCCACGGCACGTCTACGCCGGTCGGCGATGTGGCTGAACTGAAGGCGATCCGTGAGGTGTTTGGCAATACCACACCTGCTATGAGCTCAACCAAGTCGCTTACCGGCCACTCGTTAGGCGCAACCGGCGTTCAAGAAGCGATTTATTCGCTGCTAATGATGCAAAATGACTTCGTCGCTGCCTCAGCTAATATCGAGCATCTTGATGAGCAGGCGGATGGGTTCGACATCGTTAGAGAGCGACGTGATGGCGTTACCATCGACCGTGTGCTTTCCAACAGCTTTGGGTTTGGCGGCACTAACGCTTGCTTGGTATTTCAGCGCTTTGATGGCTAATTCCTAGTCATGCAGTGCATGTGCAGTACGCTATAAAAAACGGCGCCTTAAGGCGCCGTTTTTTATAGTCATCGAAAGATTGCTGATCTTAACGAGACGTAGGCCGCGGCACCTCTGAAATCTCTTGCAGCTGCCCCTCTATCCAGGCTTCAACATCCATCAGCACCTCATCGGGTGTCCGGCCTGCCGTCTCGATAGGCGCACCAATACGCACCCGAAGAACACCGGGACGCTTTACCCAATGGCGTCCAGGCCAGCGTTCACCAGCATTATGCGCCACTGGCAGCACTGGCACGCCTGCTCGGCAGGCCACCACGCTACCGCTCTTGTTGTAGCGCTTTCGAACCCCTGGGTCGACACGCGTTCCCTCTGGAAAAATAAGCACTGACAGCCCAGTTCCCAGTCGCGCGACGCCCTGGGTCAACACCTGCTTCATAGCGCGGGCAGGCTTAGAGCGGTCCAGACTAATCGGTCGCAACAAGCGTAACCCCCAACCAAATATAGGCAGTCGCAACAACTCCTGCTTTAATACCGTGCAAACGGGTGGCTTCATCACCTGCAGAAACACCGTTTCCCACTCGCATTGATGGTTGGCCTGGATCACACAAGGGCCCGCTGGAATATTTTCTCGCCCCTGAATGTCGTAGCGCACGCCACACGCAATTTTGAACCACGCTATCAAAAAATGGTTATAGAGGTTTAGCAAACGATAACGGGCAGCCAAAGGCAAAAACGGCGCAATTGGCAAAAAAAGAATGCCAATCAACAGCATGGCAGAAAAATATCCCACATAAAAAACCAAGCTGCGAACCAGATTGATCAAGCCAACTCTCCTGTCCCTTCACCCTGCTGTTGTTCCCGCATCAAACACCACGCATCCAGCATTCGCCCTACCTCCAGCCGCCATGGCTTTTGATGGACACCAAACACATCAAGCACACGGCGGCAATTAAGGACTCGCCGCAGCTTGGCATCATGGTGATGGTTAAGTGCTTGTACTTCACCAAGGGCTACGCTTTCACCGCGGCCTTCCAGATGGGTTGCCAGTTGGGTGCGAACCATTGAGGTAAACGTAAACGCACTAACCGGCTCGGTGCCCGCTAAGTGGTAAGCCCCCCAAGCATCGGCACCACAGACTTGCTGCTGTAGCATGCCAATCAACGCCATGGCGACAGCGTCGGCAGACGTCGGGCAAAAAATAACATCTTCAGCGGCGCGAGCAGGCTGGCCAATCATCAAGCTATCGATTATCTCGTTTAGCCACGCATGGCTGCCTTCCAGCGCAAACAAGGGACCTAAGCGAACAATGAGATGCCGGTGATACCCAGCACGAATACGGTCACCCGCTTGCACTAAGCGGCGCAGGCTTTCATCCCGAGGGGCAGGCACCACATGTTCATCGATGGGAATTTCAAAACCATCTTCGTAAAGTTGGTCTGAAACACACCACACCAGCGCAATGCCTTGTGCTTGGCAGGCATCGACGCAGGCATCAACGGCATCGGCATGTGCCATTACATCGGCAGGCGCCATACTGAGCGGGTGCGCTAATGGGGGGATAATCACCGCATCAGGTGTAATCGCTTGGAGTTGAGCAGAGGTAATCGTGGTCCCCTGCTCAATAACAAGCTCTGTATCCGTTCGACGACTGGCTTCCCGGGCTAATGCCAAACTTAAGCAGTGCCCCGCATCTAGTATCAGCAGCTTCAAAACAGAACCTCCCCCTCACCTAACCCCTGGAATGTAGCGAACTATTCAGTTCAGGCGCTAGAACGGAATTTCGTCGTCAAAATCATCGAAGTTGCCTGGATCCGGAGCCCCATAATTGCTGTTTTGATTGGCGGGAGCTGGCTGACTGTGTTGTGGCCCACGAGCAGGCTGGGGCGCGCCGCCATAGTTACCTTGAGGAGCACCGCCCTGGGGAGGGTAACCACCCTGCTGAGGCATACCGCCACCCTGATGCCCCTGAGAGGCCGAATGCTGAGGAGCGGGGTGCTGCGGCGCGTGTTGCTGCTGGGCTGGTGCGCCTTGTGCAGGGTTATTTTGTGCGTAACCACCTTGAGGTGCTCCGCCACCCTGGAAATCGCCGCCACGACTATCTAGCATCTGCATGTCGTTGGCCACAATTTCCGTGCTGTAGCGATCTTGACCGTTTTGGTCTTGCCACTTACGGGTTTGTAGACGACCTTCAATGTAGACCTTAGAGCCCTTTTTCAGGTACTGCTGGGCAATCTCAGCGGTCTTATTGAACAACACAATGCGGTGCCACTCGGTACGCTCTTGGCGCTGTCCACTTTGGCGGTCCATCCAGGTGTCAGACGTCGCCAAATTCAGGTTTGCTACCGCCGTTCCGGAGGGCGTAAAGCGTACTTCAGGGTCTTGGCCCAGATTACCAATCAAAATGACTTTGTTAATACCGCGCGCCATAGGTCGCTCCTTTCAATAATCGGTCATATATCAATACCAGTGCCCTCAAGGGTATCACTGATACGGCTGACAGGCCTGAATGCCATGCAGCAAATGTGTGTAAAAGCTTCGGTATGTGTTTAAACCTGGAGGTGTAAACGCTTGCTGTACCAATAATCAGAAATGGTCGTTACGTCTTAGGTGGTGATAGCAACCTGCTCAGCGCTGCTTGATCGAGTTCTTTGCGGTTCACTTTTAGGTACATCAAGCGCTCTTCCGGCACCACCATCACATCTTCCACACCCACGACATCGGCTAGATGCTCCATCAACAGATTTAATGCATCAGGCTGTGTATCGTGTAGTGCTACGACCTCACTGGAGAGAGGCGGTGGTGACGGCATGCGCCACATTGCCAGCCACCATAGCAGCGCCAGCCCTGCACAGCCGAAGAACACCGCATCAAGCCCCCATAGGTTCGACAACAAGCCACCCAGCGTGCCTCCTAAAAAAGCGCCCAAAAACTGACTGGTCGAGTACACCCCCATCGCCGTGCCTTTAGCACCCGCGGGAGCCAGCTTACTGAGCATTGACGGCAGCGTGGCTTCGAGCAAGTTAAATCCTGTAAAAAAAACAAATAGCCATGCGAATAGCCAGCTCTCTTGGGAGAATGGCAGCCCCAGGCTGCCCAAGCTAATGACGATGGCGCCGATTGCCAGCAGGCATATTAATTTCATGCGCTGGTATTTCTCTGCCACGATCACCAGCGGCACCATGGCAATAAATGACAGCGCCATAATCGCTAGGTAAGCCAGCCCGTGATACTCAATCGCAACGCCTGCATTTAACAGGCGGAAAGGAACAGCAACAAAAATCGCCATTAACACCAGATGCAGCGAAAAAATCGACAGATCTAGCCGCCATAAATCGGGGCGCGTAATAACACTTTTAAACTGCTGGCGATCCATCCCCACATCGCGGTGGCGCAAACGGCGGGGGGCGGGTGGCACCCATCGCCAAAGCACCACTAAACCGACCAGCGTTAACAGCGCCGTAAACCAAAAAACGCCCGCCAGACCCGCCCAGGCCGCCAGCCAGGGGCCAAGAACCATGGCGATAGCAAACGATACGCCAATGGAGAGCCCAATCGTGGCCATCGCCGCCGTTCGCACCTGCTCACGGGTTTGGTCTGCTAATAGCGCCATAATCGCTGCAGCAACGGCTCCACAGCCCTGCAACGCACGGCCCAAAATAATCCCGCCAATGGAGTCGGCCACCGCAGCGACCACGCTTCCTACGGCGAAGATCAGTAGGCCCATGGCAATAACGCGTTTACGACCAATGCGGTCTGACAGCAGGCCAAAGGGAATCTGTAGCGTTGCCTGAGTTAGCCCATAGACACCTAATGCGACACCAATTAGCAGGGGGGTAGCGCCACTTAAGGTGTCGGCATATAGCGCCAACACCGGCAGCACCATAAACAGCCCCAGCATACGAGACGCATAAAGCCCGGCTAAGCCGCTGATTGCACGGCGTTCAGTGGCCAGCAGCAGTGCGGAAACCTTGCGCATAATACCCTTGTGGTCAATAAAGAGGCTGAACAGCCCGAGATAACCGTCCATTCTAGCGCTTTGTATCCACGCTGGAAACGCCAAGCGCTGACAGCATATCGATATGGAGCTTTGCCGGAAGGGGGACAGCAAACGTATAATTACGCTTTTGCCACGCGATTCGAGGTGTTGATGGACAGCATTCTGGTCAGGGGTGCACGCACCCACAACCTCAAGCAGATCGATGTGGAGCTGCCCCGCGACAAACTTATCGTCATTACCGGCCTTTCTGGCTCAGGTAAGTCGTCGCTGGCGTTCGATACGCTCTACGCTGAGGGACAACGCCGCTATGTGGAGTCACTTTCCACCTATGCGCGTCAGTTCCTTTCGATGATGGAAAAACCCGATGTAGATCACATCGAAGGGCTTTCACCTGCGATCTCTATTGAGCAGAAATCCACTTCCCACAACCCACGCTCTACCGTCGGCACAATTACCGAGATTTACGACTACCTGCGTCTACTGTTCGCCCGGGCAGGCACACCACGCTGTCCAGAGCACGGCGAAGAACTGGAAGCACAAACCATTTCCCAAATGGTCGACCAAGTCATGAATCTGGCCGAAGGCACCAGGCTAATGCTGCTGGCGCCGGTGGTGAAAGGCCGTAAAGGGGAGCACCTGCAACTGCTGGCAGAATTGCGGGCTCAAGGCTTCGTTCGGGTACAGATTGATGGCCAAGTGCTAGAGCTTGACGATATTGCCCCGCTCGACAAGCGCAAGAAACACGATATCAGCGTAGTGGTTGACCGTTTTAAAGTACGCGATGATATTGCCCAGCGTCTGGCAGAATCGTTTGAAACCGCCATTAATCTCGCCGACGGCACGGCGATGATCCACTTTATGGATGGCGACCAGCAAGATCTTGCCTTTTCGGCACGCTTTGCCTGCCCGGTATGTGGCTATTCGCTTTCTGAACTTGAGCCGCGGATGTTTTCGTTCAACAACCCAGCGGGGGCTTGCCCCACCTGTGATGGCTTAGGCGTTCAGCAATATTTTGACCCCGACAAGTTGATTAGCCATCCGGAACTTTCGCTAGCAGAAGGCGTGATTAAGGGCTGGGATCGGCGCAATATTTATTACTTTACCCAGCTCCAGGCGCTGGCTAAACATTACCAGTTTGAGCTTGAAACGCCATGGATTGAGCTGGCCAGCCATGAGCGTGAGATTATTTTAAATGGCAGTGGCAGCGAACAAATTCCCTTTGTCTATGTGGGGGACCGTGGCCGCAAGGTGACGCGCGAGCACGCCTTTGAAGGCGTATTACCCAATATGCAGCGCCGCTATCGGGAAACCGAATCCAACATGGTGCGTGACGATCTGGCCAAGTATATCGCCGTGCAGCCCTGCGCTACCTGTGGCGGCTCGCGGCTGCGCAAGGAGTCACGCCATGTGTTTGTCGATGACCATAACATTGCCGATATTGTGCATTTACCTATCGGCGAAGCGTGGCGCTACTTTGCCGAGCTTTCCCTACCGGGCCGCAAAGGCGAAATTGCCGACAAAATCGTTAACGAAATTCATGCCCGCCTAGAGTTTTTGGTCAATGTCGGGCTGGATTATCTGAACCTTGAGCGCAGTGCTGACACGCTCTCAGGCGGTGAAGCCCAACGGATTCGTCTTGCCAGCCAAATTGGCGCGGGGCTAGTAGGGGTCATGTATATTCTTGACGAGCCTTCTATCGGCCTTCACCAGCGGGATAACGACCGCTTATTGAAAACCTTGGAGCGCCTGCGGGATTTGGGTAATACGGTGATTGTCGTCGAGCATGACGAAGACGCGATCCGTGCGGCTGACCATGTCCTGGATATCGGCCCAGGTGCAGGTGTCCATGGCGGTGAAATCGTCGCCCAGGGCACCCCTCAAGACGTGATGGACAACCCCAATTCGCTGACGGGCCAGTACTTATCGGGAACACGGGAAATTGCCGTTCCCCCCTATCGCATTCCTGGCAACCCTGAAAAACAGTTGGTGGTGCGCGGCGCGACTGGCAACAACTTGCAGGACGTCACCATCAGCCTCCCGTTGGGGCTGTTTATTGCCGTCACGGGGGTTTCCGGCTCGGGCAAGTCGACGCTGATCAACGGCACCCTGATGCCGATTGCGGCCCGCGAGCTTAACCGCGCGACTACCTTGACCCCGGCTCCCTATGAGAAAGTAGAGGGGCTTGATCAGCTTGATAAAGTGATCGATATTGACCAGAGTCCTATCGGTCGTACGCCGCGCTCAAACCCAGCCACCTATACCGGTATTTTCACCCCGATTCGTGAGCTGTTTGCGGGCACTCAGGAAGCGCGTTCGCGGGGCTACAAGCCAGGCCGCTTCAGCTTTAACGTTAAAGGCGGCCGCTGCGAAGCATGCCAGGGCGAAGGTATGATTAAGGTAGAGATGCACTTCCTGCCGGATATTTATGTGCCTTGCGATGTGTGTAAAGGCAAGCGCTATAACCGCGAAACGTTGGATATCCACTACAAAGGCAAAACAATCCACGAAGTGCTGGCCATGACGGTAGAAGATGCTCTGGAGTTCTTCAGCCCAGTGCCTGCTATCGCTCGTCGTTTACAAACCCTGTTGGATGTAGGCCTTTCCTATATTCGCCTAGGACAAAGTGCCACCACCTTGTCTGGCGGTGAAGCGCAGCGTGTCAAACTGGCCCGTGAGCTAGCCAAACGTGACACCGGAAAAACACTTTATATCTTAGATGAGCCAACCACCGGCCTACATTTTGAGGACATCCGTCAGCTACTCACGGTACTCCATCGCCTGCGCGACCACGGCAATACTATTGTGGTGATCGAGCACAACCTGGATGTGATCAAAACGGCCGACTGGATTATTGATCTTGGCCCAGAAGGTGGCTCTGGCGGTGGGCAAATTATTGCCGAAGGAACCCCAGAGCAGATTGCCAAGCAGAGCGTTTCCCATACCGGGCATTTCCTGGCACCATTGTTAAAACGCGGTAATCGTGTCAAAAAAACCGCCTAGAGCCACTTCCAGGGTGGGTTGATACTCACCCTGGAAAATGACAGCGATACGCTTGCCCCTCCCCCTAGGACGACAAGAGAGCAGAAAAGACCAAGCAACATAGGACGGCTCTGTTTATATTAAACAACAACGCGGCTTGTTAATCGTTGCTAATCTTTCAGGAGAAGGAAGCTGTGGATCAGGATAACAGCTGCATTATTAGTCACTTCAGTCACTACTGCTCACTCACTGAAGCAGAAAAAGCACTATTAATCGAATTGGAAGAGAGCCCTACTGATATCAAAGCAGGTTCACTGCTGTGGGAAGTTGACGCCCCCGCGAATGAGTTTTGCACCTTGCGCAGTGGCTGGGCTTACTCCTATCGACATTTAGAAAACGGCGATCGGCAAATTCTGGAAGTATTTTTACCTGGCGATATTATCGGTTTGCGAGAGTTTGCGTTTTCCAGGCGGCTGGAAAACGTGCGCATGATTACTGACGGCGTGGTCTGTCATTTCCCCCATAAGCGCATGTTAGAGCTGTTTCGTCAGTCACTAACGCTGACCTCGGTGATGTTTGCTATTGGCAGTCGCCACCAGGCTCTACTCACGGAACGGCTGATCAACTTAGCGCGGCGTAGCGCTAGACAAAAAATGGCCCACTTTCTCCATGAAATGTATCTACGCTTACGCCAAACCAACCATGACATCAGCGGACAGTTCCGCTTGCCACTTTCTCAAGAGCAGTTAGCCGACATTCTGGGCTTAAGCCCTGTTCATGTGAGCCGCACGTTTAGTGCATTGAGTGAAGATAGCTTGGTATTCCGTGACCGTCATAACGTCACTATTCCCGATTTAAAGGCCTTGGCTACCGAGGGGGAATTCGACGACTGTTATTTAACCGATAACGTCAGGCCGCTACTTATTAGCGCCTGAGCCTTAGCGCCTAAATCAGCGGCAGGTTTTCTGTTCTTAAAACTTTTTGTTCTCAAAACAAGCAACGCCGCGTGGTTCTCTAGACCACGCGGCGTTGTTCGTTAGCGTTCTAGTGGGCTTATCTGGCTTAGCCGCACTTAGACCAACCGCAGCCTGCGTAGCAGGTTGGACAGCCATCCATCATAATAAGCTCACCGCGACACTCAGGACAGTTACCCACGGTTGCAGGGCCACTGCCTTCAGGCTTTTTTACGGCGTTTTCTTGCTGCTCAGCGGCACCGCCCAGCGACTCCACGGCTCCAATCGCCGGGCTTGTGTCTGGCTCGTCG
Organism: Halomonas sp. 3A7M; assembly: GCF_014897875.1. Classification (NCBI taxonomy): domain Bacteria; kingdom Pseudomonadati; phylum Pseudomonadota; class Gammaproteobacteria; order Oceanospirillales; family Halomonadaceae; genus Halomonas; species Halomonas sp. 3A7M. The sequence goes on along the minus strand of NZ_JABUZD010000165.1, from coordinate 10,256 downwards.
GCCGGTGGCTGCCAAGCATGGCCATGCTGCATACGGTGCGCATAACGCTCTACCAGCAACTCTACCGGTACTTGGTTACCATCCTGATCCAAGAAACCGCGCCGATAAAGAATCTGCTGGATCGACCAAGCAATCGCCGCCACTTCGGAATCGTGGAACATAGGCTTGTTCCAACGGTTCATACCACAGCGCACTAAGCCTTTATCCCACGCCACTTTGCGTAAGTCAGCCACCGCTTGGGTGACATAGCCCCCACGCGCAGCAAGGGAAAGACTACGCATCGTCGCCGTAATCCACTGATGTTCGCTGGAAAGCTGTCCTGATGGGAAAAAGAACTCGACCGGGCGCTCAATCACCACACGTCGGCCACCTACCACGCCTTCTACCGGCATAAAAGAGACCAGCAGGTAAACTTTTTTGCGGCCTTCCGCACCCACGTAAGAGATCTTTTCGGATACCGCTTCTAACGTTCCCTCTGGACGCGAGGGGATCCTGACCGTTAGCGGGTCTTCTTCCGGTAGCTCAGGGGCTGGCGTTGTTTGCTCCTGCTGCTTGATACGGTAACCAACGATTTTTGAGGTAATTTCTACAGCCATGGTGTTCTCCACTTAGCAAAGGGTGTCGGGCGATGTTCGTAGCAAGGCGTAGCCCGCCCTTACCATTTGCCGTAGGTGCCCTCTTTTAAGGCATCAAACAGGTTGGCGGCGTTATGCTCTTCACCGTCATAAACCACCGTTTCATCGCCGGCCAGCTCTAAGGTTTCGCCATTTTCCAGTTCAAACACGTAGGTGGTATTTTTTAAATCATCTTCGCGTACCAGAACGCCCTGAAATGCCTCTGGGTTGAAGCGGAACGTGGTGCAGCCTTTTAAGCGACTCTCATACGCCTGGAGGTAGAGATCCTGGAATTTCTCAAACGGGAACTCTGTCGGCACGTTAACTGTTTTAGAGATTGCCGAGTCAATCCACTGCTGAGCGGCCGCCTGCACGGCCACATGCTGCTCAGGCGACACTGAGTCTGCGGTAATAAAGTAGTCGGGTAAATCGCTTTCCACCGCATCGGCGGCAATAAAGTGACGATAAGCGGCTAACTCAAACGAGACAACCTCAACCTGCTCTTTGGTTTTCTTACCCGATTGAATGATATTGCGGAAATAACGGTGCGAGAACGAGGGTTCAATGCCGTTAGAGGCATTATTACCCATCGATAGCGAAATCGTACCAGTGGGCGCAATAGAGCTGTGGTGGGTGAACCGTGCACCATGTTCCGCCAACTGTGTGACCAACTCAGGATCGAGCTCAGCCACTTTCGCCATATACTGGCTATAGCGGGCATGCAGAATACGTCCTGGTACTTTATCACCCACTTCATAACCATCGGCAGCGAGTTGGGGGCGCTCACGCATCATCTTCGGTGTAATCGTATGCTCTTGCTCAAGCACAGGCGCCATGCCTTTCTCTTTAGACAGCTCTAGCGCTTGCTTCCAGCCTTCCAGCGCGAGGTGGCGGCTAACTTCTTCGGTAAAGGCCAGCGACGCTTGAGAGCCATAGGGTATTTTAAGCATGGTCATCGTTGAACCAAGCCCCAAAAAGCCCATGCCGTGGCGGCGCTTGGCTTCAATCTCACGCTGTTGCTGCGGCAGTGGCAAGCCAGCAATTTCCACGACGTTATCGAGCATGCGAGTGAAGATCGCTACCACCTTGCGATAGCGTTCCCAATCAAAGCGTGGCTTGTCACTAAACGGCTCAATCACAAACTTGGTCAGGTTGACCGATCCCAGCAGACAAGCGCCTTCTGGCGGCAGCGGCTGCTCGCCACATGGGTTGGTCGCGCGGATATCTTCGCAGAACCAGTTATTGTTCATGCGATTGACTTGATCAATCAGAATAAACCCAGGTTCAGCGTAGTCATAGGTCGAGGACATAATGGTGTCCCACAACTCGCGCGCTTTAATGACTTCAACGACACGGCAAGCCACGCGGCCTTCATCGTCGACCGTATAGCCCTCTTCAATGACGGGCCAGTCGCGATAAATCAAATCACCCGCTTTGACATCGTCTTTTTCACCAGGGTGCAATGGAAACGCCAGCGGCCAGTCGGCGTTGTGCTTCACTGCTTCCATAAATTCGTCGGTAATCAACAGGCTAAGGTTGAACTGGCGCAGACGACCAGCTTCTCGCTTAGCTTGGATAAACTCACGAACATCAGGATGACCAACGTCGAAGGTGCCCATCTGAGCGCCTCGACGTCCACCTGCGGATGCCACGGTGAAACACATCTTGTCGTAGATATCCATAAACGCCAGCGGCCCGTTAGTGCCAGCACCAGCGCCAAACACAAACGCTCCCTTATGGCGCAGCGTCGAAAAGTCGTAGCCAATACCGGCGCCAGACTTCAACGTCATGCCAGCATCAACGACGGAGTCGAGAATATCGCGCATAGAGTCGCGAATAGTGCGCGAAACCGTGCAGTTAATCAGGCTGACCGCAGGTTTGTAGGCTTCAGCGCCCGCATTGGAAAGGATTCGTCCGGCAGGAATAGCGCCGTTTTCTAACGCCCAGCGGAATTTTGGCAGCCACTCGTTAGCATTGTCACCTTCAACCGCCGCTAACGCTCGCGCGACACGCTCAAAGGTAGCACCCACATCCTGATCAACAGGTTGGCTATGGCGATCTTTTAACCGATATTTAGCATCCCAGATATCTTTTGAGGGAACCTGTAGTGGGACGTCATTCGAAGTCTTCATAGCCTTTGCTGCGGTGCTCATGTCGCGAAACTCCTTCACAACGGGGTGAAATTAGCGCTCAAAACGGTGCGATTATACGTTCTGCGACTATGAAGTATAGACTTGACTTTACACTATATGCGGCATTTTTCTTGTTAAAGACTACTACATATAGAAAAATCAGCGCGTTACCTTTTGCTTATCTTCAACAAACGATAGGCTAATGTTTTTCTTGTGCGATGCCACCCCTATGCCTACTTTAAAGCCTTTTGCGTTAGCGGCCTTCAGCGCCCTACTTTCCAGCACTGCGCTGCCTAGCATGGCAGCAACGTTCAATATTGATGCCGAACAGCCCCACGATCATTGGCAGTCAATGGCGTTAACGTTAGGCAGTGAGCGGCACTTTCGCGCCGTGGAAACTCATAGCTATTCGGATGCCACCTTGAGTTTGAACGCAACCCAAGGTGTTTGCGACTTACCATGGCTGGAAATGCGGGTCACGCTGGCTGAACAGCAAGGCGAAAGTCGCGCGGTTAACTTAGTGCCTACCAGGATCCGGGTGGATGATACGCCTATCATTGATACCATGGCCGAGTTTATTACCGAGCGTGGCGATGATGGGTTTTATGCGCACTTCTACCTAAGCGACCTGCAAACATTAATGGCGCAAATGAGCCAGGGAGAGCAGCTGTTTATTGGTTTCGATCAACAGGATAGCGACCCTTGGTATATGACCTTTAGTCTTGACGGTGCTGATGATGCCATAGCGAGAATACAGCGCTTATGCGACCGCGCCGACGACCAATGATAGCGCGTGTCACTGCACGCTTTTGTCAGCGATTTCAACGCGGTTACGCCCATTATGTTTAGCTCGGTACATCGCAGCATCGGCCCGGGCGATGATAGTCTTGCAGCTATCATCGGGCTGCCATACTGCGACACCGATGCTGACCGTTATCGGTTGGCCCAAGCCCTTCACCTGCAGTGTTGCCACTAGCCCACGTAATCGTTCAGCAAGCCCTTCGGCGGCTTCAATACTGGAGTGGGTCGCCAATACCACAAACTCTTCCCCTCCCCAGCGCCCCAAATGATCACAGCCCCGCAGTGAACTTTCCACCATGCGTGCTAGCGAAATCAGCACATCATCGCCCACGCTATGGCCGAGGGTGTCATTGATCTGTTTAAAATGGTCGACGTCAAATAACAACAGCGCGAAAGCCGCCCCATAGCGTTTTGCTGCTACCAGCTCTGCATCAATAGCCTGCTCGATGCGGTAGCGGTTCCACACCTGAGTGAGCGGGTCAAAATGTGCCAACTGCTCTAACCGCTGATTCGCTTCTGCCAGCGCTTTACGCTCGCGCTCCAGATGCATATTGAGCGTGCTGATCTCATAAGCAGAAATGGCCAGCGTTAAATCTTCTCCTAAATCTATCGCGGCTAGCCGCTCAACCCGTTGCCAGGCTTCGCTTTTTCCTGTGACCTCCTCGCACCACGCGTCAGAAGGCGACATCATCATAGGTGGCAGGGATGCTGAAGAGGGCTGCATCGCCCAGTAGAGCGTTTCCACTTGCTCAGGACGAAAAAACATCAGCCAGCCGCGCTGAGCAGGATCGGTAGGCAGCGGCACGGCGAGTACTCCACTCTGCTCTAGCATGTCTAAAGAGCATGTTAGCGGCTCTTTGGCTGTCTCTTGGGTACACCATGGGCCACTATGGATATGGGATTTTTCAATCCGCGTGACCAGTTGGCCGATCGTTTCCGGCTTGGGCGTATTGCCTGATTGATAGATACTGCCTTTCACCCATAACGCAACGCCATTGGCACGAAAGAGCGACTTCCATGTCTCGGCATGCTCCGCAAACAGCTGATAAGGCCCCTGAGGCTTTAAGCGATTATTACTTGAAAGCACCAGGCTATCTTGTACGCGCTGCAAATAGCGCGCCTCTTGGCGAGCTCTCAGCAGTAACAGCCGCTGCGTAGCCATTTGCACCAAGGTGCGTACCGCATCTCGTACGGGCGGCGCTACGGGGTAAGGCGCTGCCGAGTGGCAGAATAGCAGCCCCCAAAGGCCGGTATCTCCCTGCATGGCCACGCTTAATGCGCCGCGCACGCCAAGTCGCTGTAAGTACTGTTGACGCTCAGGGGCAGGGGCACGCAAGAAGCTGTCACTTACATCTACCACCACACTCGCTGGCAGTAAGTGCTCGTAGGGTGCTGCGACATCTTGGATCAGCCGCACCGGATGGCGCTCATAGGCACGCCGTAATGCAATGGGGAAGTCTTTGGCGGGAAAGCGTTGCCCTAACAAGGCAGGCAAACGAACCGCCGCTAATTCGACACTCGACTGAGCGCGCCCTTTAGCTAACGACTCGGCTACGATCAAACCATGCCAGTCACTATCGAAATGGCATACAGACACCCGGTCATGCCCGGTTAATTCTTGTACCGACATCACTAGGTAATCAAGTAGCTCTTCTTGATGGGTCGCTTCCGCTAAGCGCATCAGGCGTTCGTTCACCGTGCCAAGCAGACGCTGCTTACCGAGGGAATGAAGGGGTTCTATCTCAACTAACACATGCGCACCGGCACGGTAAGCATGTAACTGGAAACGGTTTGATCGAGCGGGACACTTAAAGGTGAGAGGCCCCGGCAAACGCTGCTGACCTTGGAGCTCATAGCGTACGCGCTGGCTTAAGCGCTTGCCTAGAACGCTGGAGAGCGTTGCGAGACGCCCTTCAGGAAGGCTTACTCTCAGCAATTCAACAAAGTTGCTACTAAATGCCTGTATGCGCCGACAGTCAGCATCGAGCACCAGTAATGCACCGAACGACTGTAGTAGCGAGTGATGCTTCGACACAGAGATGGCCTCAAGAAATCTCTTTACCCCTCAGTCTGCTGCCTTAGCAACAGTTCAACGCGCCGGTTGGCGGATCTACCTTCCGGCGTTGCGTTACTTTCCATGGGTTGGGTATCGGCGTAACCGACTGCCCGCATACGTGAAATAGCAACTCCCTGGCGCTCAAGATACTGGACCACCGCAATGGCGCGCCCTACCGAGAGATTAGGGGTCACACTATTAACAACCGCATAGTTCAATGCGGTTGAGTCTAGTGTTTCACCCTCAGCATCTTGAGCCTCTAGCTGAACCGTGTAACGACCACTGGCAGCGGCTTCGCCCTGTTCGTTTTTACCGTCCCACTGGAAAGACTGCACACCAGCCTCTACCGCACCCAAGTTATAGCGTCTGATCACCTCGCCACCTTGGCCAACAATCACTGCGGTAAGCTGGTCGGCGGGTTTAGCAAGCTCGACACCAAACGGTGTCGTATAAGACTTTCCTTCACTATCCTGCTCTAGCATGACCTTGTTGCCAGGCACCATCACACCTTGGCCAATCAAGCCACTTGCTTGCAGTGCTTGGTTGGCATCCATTTGGCTAGTAATGCTCTGCAAAGTGGTGTTCAGCTCTTCAATCCCACTTACCGTATTAATTTGTGCGATCTGGGAGGTCATTTCCGCATTCTCCATCGGATTCAGCGGATCTTGATTCTGTAGCTGAGTAATCAGCAGCGTTAGAAAACTGCTACGCAACTCATCTGATGCGCTCTGCTTTAACTGGGAACCACTGCCGCCGCCATTAATTGCCGAAAGTGTTGTCGGGTCGATTGTGCTCATAATTAACCCTCACCCAGTGATAGCGTCTGCACCATCATCTGCTTCGTTGTGTTGAACACTTCTACGTTGGCTTGATAGGAGCGCGACGCCGAGATCATGTTGACCATTTCATGCACAGGTTCAACATTGGGCTTGGCGACATAGCCTTCTTCATCCGCAGCAGGATGGTTTGGCATGTATTGCAGACGTAGCGGAGCGTCGTCTTCCACTACCTCAGTGACACGTACGCCACCGACGCCATATCGATTATTGTGCGCTTGGGTTTCAAACATCACTTGTTTGGCCCGATAAGTCTCTCCATCAGGGCCTGCAATGCTGTCGGCATTGGCCATATTGCTAGCGGTAACATTCATACGCTGCGCCTGGGCGCTCATGGCCGAACTAGCAATATCAAAGGCTGAAAACATCGACATAGATTACTTTCTCCTACCGCTCGGTTATTCCGGCTGCATCGCGTTTTTCAGGCCCTGAATTCGGCGATTCATGATGGTGAGTGCGGCTTGGTAACGAACAGCATTGTCTGCAAACTGTGTCCGCTCACGATCCATATCGACCGTATTGCCATCCAAGCTGGGCTGATCGGGGATGCGATAAAGCAGCTCTGCACTGCCTACACCACGCCATGCTGGGCCTTCACCTTGCAGATGATGTTCTGACGTTCGTGCAAGCGTCAGTGCGCCATTTTGCTGTTGCTGTGGCTGGCTGCCCGCAACGGCCTTCTTTAACTCACTGGCAAAGTCGAGATCGCGCGCTTTATAGTTAGGCGTATCGGCATTGGCAATATTGGCTGCCAGCACGTCATGACGCGCTTGACGCAAGCCCAGTGCCTGCTGGTGATAGTTAAAGGCAGATTCAAGCTGATCAATCATGCCAATCCTCGTTCGCTGAGAGGCAAATTAAAACGGATATTATTGATGATGAATAATAGGCTTCGCTTCGTCAGCCTAAAGCATGGAACAGCTGCCGTTTACACCAGCATTTCATATGATGCACAGGGTACTTTTGCACTACACTGCACGGTTGATGATTATCATCTGCTTCCCTTCGATTGAGCGACTCTCCCATGCCACACCCGCTGCGCCCAACGCGATCCTATCTGGCGACTCTTAAGCAAATACTTTGCCTATCACTGCTCAGCCTTGGCTTTTCATTTCACGCGCATGCGAATAACCAACTGTTGATGGATACCGTTCAGCAGTTTCTTTATCAAGAATCTCAATCGCTTGGGCAGGAAGTGTTGATTGATATCTCACCTCCCTCTGCACATTTGCCTGAGTGCATTGCACCCGACCCCTTTTTCCCGAATGCTAATCAATCCCCTCTCGGGCGTGTTTCGGTCGGTGTGCGCTGTGGCGAAAATCGTCGTCAAGTGCGGTATATTCAGGCGCAGATTGATATCATTGGCAGCTACGCTGTGGCTGGCCAGGATATTGATAGGGGCACGCTCATCACGAGTGATATGCTGACATCACGAGAAGGCAATCTTGGGGATCTAGCCGCCCAAGCACTTACCAACCAAGACGATATTATCGGTATGGTCGCACAGCGTCCTATTCGTAGTGGCAGCACTTTCCAGCCCCATTACCTTCAAGCGCCTCAAGTGGTGAAACGAGGGCAGCGCGTCACTGTCATAGCAGAAGGCGCTGGTTTCCGAGTGTCACGCGAAGGAGAGGCCTTGTCTGATGGTGCACAAGGCGAACGTATCCGTGTGCGCTTTGATACGCGGGAATTAGTCACCGCACGCGTCATTGGTCAAGGAACATTGGTGATAGATTTTTAATCTAATGCCTAAAGTCCTTACTACCCAGGCCGATAGTAGGTAATACAGCGCATGCCGCACCAACGTTGACGATGAGGCAAACAACGTGAAAATCGATAACATTAATCCGTTGCTACGTTCTAATCAGGCGCAGCAGCGTGATGAAGCACAGAAAATAGGCGGCAATAAGCCAGCCGAAGCAGACAGCGCGACACGATCAGCAACGCAACTTAGCCAAACGCATACGGATAGCTCACACGATATCGATACGGCAAAAGTTGAGGAAATTCGCGAAGCTATTCGTGAAGGGAAGCTAGAGATTCGTGCGGATCGCATTGCTGATGGCTTAATTGCTAATTTAAAAGATTTATAAGCGAACTATTATGGGTCTTTCACGACTGCTCTCAGATCAATTGCAACGCCTTGATGAATTAGTGCTGCTGCTCTCAGATGAACAAGCACAGCTCACTAAGGGCAGCATTGACGGCGACGCTCTCGCTGCTATAGCCCTAAAAAAGCAGGCGCTGCTAATTGAGCTAGAACGCATTGAGCAATTGCGCCGAAGCGTGCAAACAAAGCTTGGCTATGCAGACGGCGCCCTTGGCGCCAAGCAAGCCGCTAACGATGCTGGCTGCTTGGCTACCTGGGAAAGCTTGCTCGAAAAAAGCGAACGCGTATCACGCATGAACGAATTAACTGGGCAAATGCTATCGCTTAGAATGAAGCATAACCAGGAAATGCTGGATTACATTCGCCAAATTGCTGAAAAAACCCTCTATAAGCCAAATGGGCGCAACAATGCCCAACCAGGTCGCTTTAACGCATCTGCCTAGTATTTCCGCACATTCATAGACAAAACCTATACAAGAAGCTTCAATGTGAACAATGATATTCACAATTGGAGCCGAAGAATGCTTTCCCACCTTCCAGAAAACTTTACCGCTGTTGTCATCGGTGCCAATGGCGGCATAGGTAACGCTATTATTAAGAGGCTGCTTGCCGATACCCATGTGGGTAATGTCGTTGCCGTAAGCCGTTCACCTATTGCTTCTCAAGACCCATCTTTTCAAGGCGCACCCGTTGAGGTGGTGAACGTCGATATCATCACACAATCAGGCCGTGAGACTCTTTGCCAACAGTTAAACGGTCGCCCGGTACACCTGCTATTCAATGCTATTGGTACGCTGCATGATGAGGCGCGTAATGTGCAGCCTGAGAAACGCTTAGAGCAGTTAGATGAAGCATCATTCGCTCATGTTATGCATGTTAATGCAGCCACACCTGCCCTATTGATTAGCGCATTGCAGGGCAAGCACCCGGTTACCATCGCCAGCTTATCGGCACGCGTTGGATCTATTGGCGATAATGGGCATGGCGGCTGGTACAGCTACCGTGCCAGTAAAGCAGCGCACAACATGTTAATGAAGACCATCTCCATCGAACTCAAACGACTGAACAAGCAGTCCATTGTATTGTGCCTGCACCCAGGCACCACAGATACATCGCTGTCGAAACCTTTCCAGGCTCGTGTACCCAGCGAAAAGCTATTTACACCTGATTTCGTCGCTGAACAATTATTGAAAGTAATGTCTCAACGCACCCCCAAAGATACCGGCAGCTTCTGGGATTGGGCTGGCAAGCCTATCGAATGGTAAATGTTAGGCAAAAAAAATCCCCCAGGGCGCAAGCCCTGGGGGATTTTTAGTAAAAGTGCCTGACGATGATCCGGGCGGCGCTCCGCTACTCTCCAGGGGAGACCCCTAAAAAGCAAAACCCCGACCAAATGGCCGGGGTTTCTCAATAAGTGCCTGACGATGACCTACTCTCGCATGGGGAGACCCCACACTACCATCGGCGCTAAGCGGTTTCACTTCTGAGTTCGGCATGGGATCAGGTGGTTCACGCGTGCTATGGTCGTCAGGCGTAACTTTTAATGTATATCATGCTGAACATGTTACTGATGTTTTGTGGCGTCTCTTTCGTCTCAAGCCCTTCGTGTGTCACGTTGGGCTTGATTCGCGTATCCGGTTCTCTGAGTGTCTTCACACTCGTCTCGTTATCACTGCGACCAGACCCCTTGGGTGTTATAGGGTCAAG
>NZ_JABUZD010000163.1:0-1502 GCF_014897875.1 Halomonas sp. 3A7M | reverse complement strand
TCGGCATCCGTGTCAGCATCTGCATCTGCATCTGCATCTGCGTCTGCATCCGCGTCTGCGTCTGCGTCCGCATCTGCGTCGGCATCCGTGTCAGCATCTGCATCTGCATCTGCATCTGCGTCCGCATCCGCATCGGCATCGGCATCAGCGTCAGCGTCAGCGTCAGCGTCAGCGTCAGCGTCTGCGTCTGCGTCTGCGTCTGCATCGGCGTCAGTGTCAGCATCGGCGTCAGCATCGGCATCGGCATCGGCATCGGTGAGTCACTATCAGAATCCGAGTCACTATCAGAATCCGAGTCACTATCAGAATCCGAGTCACTATCAGAATCCGAGTCACTATCAGAATCCGAGTCACTATCAGAATCCGAGTCACTATCAGAATCCGAGTCACTATCAGAATCCGAGTCACTATCAGAATCCGAGTCACTATCAGAATCCGAGTCACTATCAGAATCCGAGTCACTATCAGAATCCGAGTCACTATCAGAATCCGAGTCACTATCAGAATCCGAGTCACTATCAGAATCCGAGTCGCCATCAGAATCTGAATCGCTATCAGAATCTGAGTCGCTATCAGAATCTGAGTCGCCATCAGAGTCCGAGTCGCTATCAGAATCTGAGTCGCTGTCTGAAGAAGACGAAGAGGAAGCAGCCGCAGCAATACCAACCAAGCCAAGCATTCCTAAGGCAGCTGCCCAAGAAGGGTTGCTACTATCTTGCGCTAGTCCACCTGCTGCCACTTGGGTTTCAGAGAACGCAAACCCAGACCAAGGTATCTCGTACTGCCCCCACCAAATCACCTCAGTGGAATCCTTGAGAAGCAATTCCGTGCGTTCCCCCCCCGGGGCATTAAAAAAGCCAGCAATGATAATTTGTTCACCGGACTTCAGGGTGATAATCAGATCCATTCCCGACCGATCAAAAGCGGCAGTTTCTTCAGGTCCTACAGAAATCGTAACGACGCTCGGTTCCTGCAAATCAACAACACTGCCTCTTGGTATTTCAACCGCATCACCACCCGCTTTAGGGGTAATGACAATGAGTGCATTGTCCATGCTTCACCTATTTTCGTGTTACTTCCAAAGGGTTACCTTGACGAATTCGCTTTCCCCAACATCCTGTAGAACACCGATGCATCCTGGCCTGAAGATTCCCAAGGCTGAAAAGAACTATCAAAGTCAAAAACCGATTATTGTTGGATTTGGCTCTCCTTTAATTAGAAGCATTTAGCAAACTTGCGAAAACAAGCCCCTCTCAGTTTCAACTATTTTCTTGTAATAAAATTTCGACGCGGCGGTTAGGCGCCAGGCACTCTTTTAATACAGCACCTGCAATGTTTTGACAGCTCACCAAAGGCTCACTCTGCCCTAGGCCTGTATAGCGAATATTCTGAGGATTGGTTCCTCCTGCCACTAAAGCATCAGCGACCGCTTTTGCCCGCTGTTCGGAAAGGCGCAAGTTGAACCGCCCCGGCTTTACCGGAGACTCCATATCTTGAGAGGA
>NZ_JABUZD010000004.1:0-22279 GCF_014897875.1 Halomonas sp. 3A7M | reverse complement strand
CGCCGCAAGGCGGCAGCGCAAGCTGAGGGAGGGGAGGATGTCAATTAACAGGAGTGAACAAAATATGGCTAATAACACTACCCCTTCAACCATGAACGAACTTATCCGCCAAGTTCATTACATTCTGCAAGGTAAAGGCGGCGTCGGTAAATCGCTGATCGCGTCCGTTATCGCACAATATATCAAGGGCAAAACTCGCCCGTTGGTTGTATATGATACCGACCCGGTAAATGCCACTCTTGCCGGTTATAAGGCTCTGGATACTCAACGCCTTGAACTGATGCGCGACGGCTCGCTGGTAGAACGTAATTTCGACCGACTGATTGAACAAATCGTAGAACAAGATTCTGATTTCGTGGTCGATAACGGCGCGGCTTCGTTTATCCCGCTGTCTTACTATCTGGCAGAAAACGATGCAATTAACCTGATCGCCGAAAATGGCAAGCAGGTTTATATCCACACCGTTATTACTGGTGGGCAGGCGCTGCGCGATACTTTGGGCGGCTTTGCTTCGCTGTGCGAACAAATGCCGGGCGATGCGCGCTTGGTTGTTTGGCTGAATGAGTTCTTTGGCGACATTGAAGCCGATGGCAAAACTTTCGAGGAAATGAAAGTTTATCAAGCCAACAAAGACCGCGTGCATGGCATTGTCCGCATTGCTCGCCAGACTGGCAGCACTTACGGCGAAGACGTGAAACTTATGCTCGACAGTAAGTTGACATTTGACGAAATTCAGCAATCACCTGACTTCGGCCTTATGTCCAAGTCGCGCTTGAATAAAGTCAAGTCTTCGATCTTCCAGCAGCTCGACACGATCATCTAAGGGGGTCGTGATGATCGACTTTGACGACATACGAAAAGAGGTCGTCATACGCCACAACGTACTGCTTGGCAAGGATGACCCCATTCTTGTCACGGTCACGGTCAACGAGCTAGTGCTGGCCCGCTACCTCGATCTGATTTCCGATCAGTACGATGAAGCCAACCGCACGTTGACCGTGACGCTGCAACAGCAGGTCGAGCAGTCGAAGGAAACGGCCGGGAAGATCATCACCGACTCGGCCAACTACGTCAGCGACCAGTTGCGCCAGTCGGTTGCCGAGGTGGTCAAGGACGTAGGTAAAGACCTGCGCCGTCAGGTCGCAGAGGTGCAGGCCGCCAGCCGTGAGGCGGTGGCCAACGGCCGCGATGCGCAGGTGGCGAAGACAAGCGCGGTGGTGGCTGCCGTATTGTCCGGGGTGGCCGCACTGGTCGCCGTAGCCGCTCTGGTGGTGGTGTTACTGAAATGAGGCGGCCGGGCTTCGGCCCGGTGCCTCGACATTGAGGGAATAGGTATGGATGGCGGAATCAACCCGGCGCAGTACAGCCCGTGGGTGGTGATCCCCTTCGTTCTGGCATTGGCCGTCTGCGCTGGCTGGATCACGTGGGGCGCACTCCGCAATGGCGTGCTTCCTATTACCCCGGCAGTGTTGGCTATCGCGCTGATGGCTTCGGCCATGTGGGACAACTACACGCCCAAGCCGGACGAATGGGAGGCATTCAAGGCTGCGCACAACTGCAAGGTAGTGGGCAAAAGCGAAGGTCATAGCAACGGCGGCGTCGGCATCACTACACGCGGCAGCGTGGCGTTCATCGCAGGGGATCGGTCGCCCGATCAGACTGGCTACCTGTGCGACGACGGCGTGACGTACTGGAGAAATGAGAGGTAAAAATGAACCGGAAAGCATGTGGCAAAGCCATCAACGTGTTTTCGTCGGTCGGCGGACTGGTAGTCGCGTGGCAAGCGATCCGCTTTGCAATGGGTGACATTGGCAACGTGACGATACCTGTATTTGAGTGGTTAGCGAACACCACGCAGCCGCAGGGCAGCGTCACGCCTGCCGACGCGACAGGGCTGCTGTCGATGACAAATTTCATGCAAAGCATCATATGGTGGATTATGGGGTTCAGTGTTTGGCTGATCGCTGCCACCGTCGTGAGCGGGCTTGGTAATGTCGCAGCTCGAATAGCTACTGTAGGGTGGCAGCAGTACCTGACAGAGCAGCGCGAGGCCCACGAAGCGGCCCGGATCGCAGCAGAACGGCAGGCCCTCAAGGATCGCCGCCGCGAGCTGCGCCGGAAGGTTCTCGAAGCTCGGGAACCCCGTCGAGGATCGTCCGGCATCCTGCCATTCGTGCTCGGCGTGTTGTTTGGATCATTTTTTCTTTGACGCAACAACTACTTAGAGGGATCGCTTATGTTGGCTGCACTGTTTGAAATCCTGCTGTTCTTGATGATGGTTCCGGCCCTGATCGTGTTCGCGCTGTTCAAGATCGCCTCGGACATTGCCGACTACTTCGGGTTCTGGCTGTTCCCCGGCATCTTCGGCCTGTGGCTGGGCATCAACCTGTCGATGGTTGCGCCGTCTGATCCGAACGTGCCGTTTGAAAGCCTGATTGAAGTCATCGCGCACTCTCACATCGCCGGATTTGCCACCCCGCAAGTTCTGTTCGTGATCGGGGTTCTGTCGCTACTGGTGCCACCGGCCTGCTCGATGTTCAAGCTGATGTTCAGGGCTACGCGAGACGCCAAGTAATACAACCGGCCAGAAACAAACAAGCCCGCTCGATAGCGGGCTTTTTGTTGGGCACCAAAAGGGAAGGGTGGTCAGTGGGTCGCGGCCGCCGGTTGGATGGGCTGGATGGCCAGACGCAGGCCCATGACGCGCAGGATCGCGGTCAGGCTGCGCACCTCGGGGTTGCCCTTCTCCGACAGCGTGCGGTAGAGCTGCGACGGGTTCAGCTCGGCCGACTTGGCCACGCTGCGCACGCCGCCGAACGCCTCGGCCATCTGGCGCAGGGCAATCAACAGTTCGGCTTGCTCGCCGTCTTCAAGGATGCTGTTCAGCAGCTCGACCGCGTAGGCCGGATCGCTGCGGAAAACCTCGGCCATCGCCGCGTCGTGTGATCTGTCTTTCATCGTTCAATCTCCTGTTCGTTCCTGCCAGTCGCGCCAGTACGCGCAGGCGCGGTCAATGTCGCTGTTCTGCTTGCGCTTGTCGCCGCCGCAAAGCAGCAGTTGGTGCCAGATTTCACGTAGCAGCACCCTATGCAGTGCGACTCTACGCGATTAAATGCGATTCTGCGCGACGGTACGCGATCTAGGGTTACGGTATCGCGTGCAAGCGTTTCACCGCGTTGACGAAATCGAGGCGCAGCAAGTGCATGGCCAAATCAATCGCCCCGCCACCGCCACGGTCGGCCTGCACGTCGTACCACTTCGCCCCTGTGGCCAGCAGCTCGACCACGGCCCCCCCAAGCGAGACATGCACGCGCACTGTGTTTTTGTCCTTAACCGGCTGAAACGTGGCGTCACGCTTCCAGTACAAGCCCAACGCATCGAGCACGGCGAGCACCGGCACAATCCGCAAGTGGTTGATCCGGGCATCATCAAATCGCCTTGAGCGCATCGCTTACCACTCCCTATCGAACTGCACCGACGTTACCTGTCATCAGTGGCCAAAGCCTTCGCCCCCTGCTGGGGCTGCGCGGCCTAACGGCCTTGCGGGCTACTCGTGATATTTCATCACGGGGCTACTCCCGGCTGCGCCGATCAAAAGCACGGGGGCTTCGCCATTAGTAATACGCACGGACTTGTTACACCCCCACCCAAGGGCCTGTATCACCGCGAACGGGCCGCCGTCAAAAGCACGGGGGCTTCGCCATTAGTAATACGCACGGAGTTGTTACACTCGATTTGAGGGGCTTTTAAGTACCTCGATACCGTCATAGCTGAGACACCCATTTGCTTTGCGATGGCCCGTACGCTCAATCCTTCACGGCTGAGGGCCTGTGCCTGCGCCTGCTTGGCGTTGGCGGCCTCAAGGTACGTTTGACGGTCTACCGCCCCGGCAGCGCGTCTACGGTCTTCCTCGCGCTTCCTGTGGCGTTCTGCGGCCTCGGCCTGGCTGACGATGGTCTTTAGCTGCTTCTGTTCGTCTGCGGTGATCCTGAACAGGTTAATCAGGGTGTCGTTCTTCGGCGTGTACAGCGGCGAGTAGTCCTTGCCGCCAAAGCTGACTTTCTCCCCTGCTTCGTAGGCTTTGGCCTTGCTGAACAGCGTCATAAGCTCTTTCGAGCGGCTATTCCATTGCGGATCAAGTTCGCGGGCCAGCGCGGCCCCTTCGTGGTACATCTGCTTGCTGTTGGTCGCACCGGACAAAAGCAGGAAGTTCAACCGCCAAAATAGGTGTTGCATCCTGCTGCCTTCGCCGACGCCGCCGCGCAGCTCGGCCAGCTTGCGCAGGTCTTCGAGGCGATCCCACGCAAGCTGTCGGCCGGAGAATCCGCGCAGATGGTCGGCTTTGCCGCCGGGCACCAAAAGGAAAGGCTTTCTCGTTGCGCGCTGCTGGGCCTGTTTCTGTTGCTCCTGCCGTTGCTGCTCGATAGTCCATCGGGCTGTCGGTAGCAGGGACTCGGCCAGATACTCGAAGTTGTAGCGGATAGGCTGGCCATCGTGGCCGTTTTGAACGTGAACCACTCGGCAGACTTCGCCGCTCTTGCTGTTGACTGTCTCGACGGTGCGCAGCACGCGGCTGGCGTCCTTGGCCATCGGATCGGCCCCGACGTGCGCGAGGCGATCAACAAGGTAGCGTTGGCAGGCATTCCAGCGGGGCAGGGCTTGACGTGGAATCGTGCCCTCTAACAACCACTTGGCTTGTATTCCCCGGCCGCTGTAGATCAGCACTGACGGTGGCGGTACGCCTTCCTCGGCGCAGAAGTACAGGACGGACGCGGCCAGTTGGTCAGGTGAGCGACCGGCCAGCGCGGGCACGCGGTAGGTATCAAGGTCGGTGAACAGCAAGCCCAGCCGCGAGAGGTTCACGACGCGCCGGTTGGGCCGGATGAACTCGGCCTGTGACATCCAAGTGTCGCGGGTCTTGTCCACCAAACTAAGCACGGTGGCCATGTCCGTCAAACGGTGGGAGGACTGGCGCTTGTCGCCGCGAACGTCAACCAGAAGCGAGAAAACCCCGCTCCTGTTGCTGTCGTGGTACAAGTCCGCCTCGTCCTGAGAACTGAACAGCGCAAGTTGTGAACTTGCCATAAGCTCCTGCCTTTCGGGGGCACCACACGGGCGCGCCTCTTGTCAAAGGCAAAGCGAACTACTAGAATGAACCTGAATTTACCCCACCAAGGGCGTCTGTTCCGGTTCCCGTCGCCAAACGGTTCTGTAAGTCGCTCTGCTATTCGCCAAAGCCCCGTCGCCAAACGGGGCTTTGGCATTTCTGGTCAACTAACCGCCGATGCCAATCGGCCGTTGTCACGTTTTGCTCTTGCCAAGGTGCGAGGCACCCAGCCCTGAGCGTCGGTTTCCCACTGTAAAATGCCATGCTGCACAAGTACCGACCCGGCACCGTCCAGCGATGAAAAGTAGCGCGGGCCACCACGGTACTGCCCAAGAATGCGGTCTTTCTTAGCGATCCGCAGTACCACGACTAGCCCTTTGTCGGCCTTGCCGATGGTAGCCGCGTGAACGCCACCGGCGGCCAGCACTTCCTTGAACGATACCGGGTCGATGACAGCATCAGAATCAAACGTAATCATGCCTCACCCCCTTGAGACTGTCCAGCATGGTTGGATTTTGCGAAAGTCATTATTGCATAATAGCGCATTCGTCAAAAGCGTGGTGCTGGCACCTGTGCCACTATAGTAATACTCCCTTTTTGGTGCATTCCTTGAGGTAGGCCATAGACAAAAAGGCTCCGATTCGGGCAACCTTTTTGCTAACATACGGCAATTTCATGCGCGTGTTGTGTGCCGTTTAGGTCACTACAGCCCGCTTAATTCACCATAGAAAGGGGAGGTGCCGAGCCGAATGCCTAGACGACGCGACACCGATATAGAACAAGAAACCGACGATAAACCAGTAGCGCCGGAACGCCTGATTTTTGCCAAAAACTTCAGGAAGGCCCGTATCGCTGCGAAGCTAAGTCAACGAGACGTCAGGGATAAGACGGGATTTGCGCAGTCATGGGTAAGCGAAATCGAGACAGGGAAAATGGCTATCACCATCGACAACATGGCCAAACTTGCACACTGCGTCGATATGCCCCTGTGGCAGCTTTTAGTACCCTCGTAGCACCCTCCCGCGCTTCAACACCTTTCGTCCGGTTCTGCCAACTAGACCCCACAAACCCGTGGGGTCTTTTTGCTTTTGGATACATTCGGCCTTGTTCGAGTGATAGTGTTTAGACTATCATTGCGGTGTGAGGTCTGATCGGCCTTACGCTATCGTGACAACCGGTAAGGACGAAAGGAATGGACGAAAAATCTCCCGACCCGAGAACTTCTAATCTCGCCAACCAAAGGGCCGAGCACGACCGCCGCATTGTTGAAAAGCTGCGTCGTGAACTCGGGCCGCAGGTCTGTGAGCTGCTGGAAGACTCAAAAGTAATTGAAATCATGCTCAACCCGGACGGTTCGCTTTGGTGCGAATGGCTCGGGGCACCAATGGAGCGAATCGGGACGATGGCCAAGTCGCAGGCCGAGTCGCTGATGGGCACCGTGGCGTCGTCGCTGCGTACCAACATCACGGCGGCAAACCCGATTCTTGAGTGCGAGTTGCCGCTTGACGGTTCACGCTTCGAGGCGCTGATACCGCCAGTCGTCACCGGCCCGACCTTCACCATTCGTAAGAAGGCGAGCATCGTATTCACCCTGCCCAACTACGTCAGTTCGGGGATCATGACCGAGGCGCAGTGCGCCGCGATCAAGAAAGCCGTTCGTGAACGCCGCAACATCCTTGTTGTGGGTGGTACAGGAACCGGCAAAACCACGCTCACTAACGCCATCATCTTCGAGATTGATGCCGTCACCCCTGAGCACCGTATTGTCATCATCGAGGACACGCGCGAGCTGCAATGTAGCTCCCCGAACGTAGTCCCATTGCGGGCTGTCGATCACGTCGATATGACCCGCCTTCTGAAAGCAACCATGCGCCTGCGCCCTGACCGGATTCTGGTCGGCGAGGCCCGCGACGGCTCGGCGCTTGCGTTGCTCAAGGCATGGAACACTGGCCACCCCGGCGGGGCGGCCACTGTTCACGCAAACTCGGCGAATGCTGGCCTGATCCGTATGGAACAGCTTGTGGCGGAAGCCACGGCAGCGCCGATGCAAGCACTGATCGCTGAGGCCGTCGATTTAATCATTGCGATTGAAAAGACGGCCACGGGTCGGCGCATCAAGGAAGTCGTAACCGTTAGCGGACACGACGGCACCAACTACATCACCCAACCGATATAGGAAATCATCACATGACTACAAATGCCCTGTTCGCTTCGCCTGTGGCGTCGTCGGCTCCAACCTTCGCATCGAAGGCTCGGGCCGTACTGACAAGCCCTTACTTCTGGCTGATGGCCGCTCTGTGCGTGGCCCTTCTCTTTGGTGCCGAACCCGCGCACGCGGCAAACGCCACCGAGGGCGGCGGCTCGGGTCTGCCGTGGGAAGGCCCGATTGCCAAGCTCGTCCAGTCGATCAGCGGCCCCGTGGCCTTCGGTATTGCACTGCTCGGCATCATCGCGTGCGGCGCGACCCTGATTTGGGGCGGTGAAATCTCCGAGTTTACCCGCCGCATCATCTACGTGATCCTCGTTGTCTGCATCATCGTTTTCGCCAAAAACCTGCTTACCGGCACCATGTTCTCGGGCGCAGTAATCCCGGCTGACGCAGCAATCACCGCTGACGATCTGGCCAGCGCATCGAAAGCGCAGGCCGCCGCACTGCCGGGTGCAGGGGGTCGCTAATGCAAGTCGAGGAAGCGCGTAGATTGACGCCTTTCCACCGGGCACTGCACCGGCCGCAACAGGTATGGGGTGGCGAGCGCGAGCTAATGCTGTTCTCCATGCTTGTTGCGGGCGGCCTGATCGTGTCGGCCATGAACTGGCCCGCCACGATCCTCGGAACGTGCATCTGGTTGGTTTGCGTCTACGGCCTTCGCAAGATGGCGAAGGCTGACCCGAACATGAGCAAGGTCTACGTTCGCCAGCTCAAGTACGGGAACTATTACGGGCCGTTCTCACGGCCCCATCGTGTGGCCAAGTCGCCACGTATCTACTGATAAGGAGCGGACATGCTTGCGTTAGCACCCTTCCGTAGCAAAGCCGCTGGCTTGCCCGACCTGCTCAACTACGCCGCGCTGATTGATGAAGGCGTAGTGCTGGGCAAGGACGGCTCGCTGATGGCTGGTTTCTTCTTTCGTGGTGATGATGCAGCATCCGCCACCACGTCAGAACGCAACTACCTGACCGCCTTGGTCAATCAATATCTGGCGCGCTTCGGCTCTGGTTGGTCGGTTTGGACTGATGCGTCCCGGCTGGCATCGCCGGGCTATCCGGCCCCGGATGAATCTCATTTCCCTGAGCCGATCACGGCTCTGATTGACGCCGAACGGCGGTCAACTTTCGTCAAGGATCAATCGCTATTCGAGAGTGAATATGCGCTGATTCTGACCTACCTCCCGCCAAGTCGCCGCGACTCGAAATTGGCCGAAATGGTCTACGACGATGATGGCGTAGACGACAGCGACCCGGCCGACCGCCTGCTACTGGACTTCAAGAAAAAGCTCGATGACCTGCACGATGGTGTCGGCGATCTGCTGCATATGCGCCGTATGGCGACGATTACAGTGGGCGAGGGCGAAGACGCCTATCAGAGTGATGAACTGGTGAACTACCTGCATTACACGCTGACAGACGAACCTATCGCGCTGCGTATTCCTGACTGCCCGATGTATCTGGATGCGTGGCTTGGCTATCCCACGCTGTGGCCGGGCGACACGCCCAAGGTCGGCGACAAGTTTGTGTCGTGTGTGGCTATCGAAGGTTTCCCCGGAAACTCGTACCCCGGCATTCTCGACATGCTCGACAGTCTGCCGCTGTCCTATCGCTGGTCGTCGCGGTTTATCTTGGGGGCGTTTGCGGGAGGGGGCGAAATCCTACGTTAAGCCGAGAACGCGCTTACCGTAGTCCCTTAGTTCGCCATTCGGGCCGACATAGCGATAGAGAGTGACGCGCTCGATCCCAAGTTCCTTGCAAAGATCGGAAACGGAAGTGTCGCGCTGCGCCATGGCGGCCTGTGCGAGACGGACCTGTGCTTTGGTGAGGGCAAATTTTCGGCCCCCTTTGCGACCGCGCGCTCTTGCAGCAGCGAGACCGGCCATGGTGCGCTCGCGGATCAGGTCACGCTCGAACTCGGCCAAGGTTGCGAAAATGCCGAAGACCATGCGGCCGGATGCTGTTGTGGTGTCGATCTGAGCGCCCTTTCCGGTCAGCACCCGCAAACCGATATTGCGATCAGACAGATCCTTCACCGTGTTGACCAGATGGGCAAGAGACCGCCCGAGACGGTCAAGCTTCCAGACAACCAGCACATCGCCGTCACGCAATGCTTTGAGGCAGGCGGTCAGACCAGGGCGATCCTCACGGCTGCCGGAAGCGCGATCCTCATAGATCTTGTTTTGTTCGACGCCGGCAGCGCTCAAGGCATCGCGTTGCAGGTCGAGCGACTGAGACCCATCAGCTTTGGAAATGCGTCCATAGCCGATTAACATTTCCGCCATTCCATGACCATGGTGAATGGCGTCGTGAGATACCTTTGCACCCTGTCTTGTGGACCCCTAGATGGTCTCGGTTCATCGAAGAACGTCAGTTTCAAGCCTTCATCAAGCAATGCAGACATGTAAGTGCTCAAGGGGCGATGCCAGTTTCGCACTCGCAAGCCATCCCATTCGAACCACTCTGCCCGTTCACCAAAATAGTTTCCAAGAGGATGGTACGCACGACCGTCTTCGCCTTTGATCCACCCAATTGTGCCATTGGAAGTGCAGAAACTTGTCAGGTTTGCGATCAGAATTCTTCCGCCGGGCTTGAGAATGCGAGTGGCTTCTCGAACCGCCGTGTGTATGTCGTCAATGTCGATAAGGCTCAGGTAGAATACTGCGAGGTCGAACTCTTCATCATAGAAAGGCAATTTCTCGGCAAAAGCGTTGAGATATTTACCAGCTGGATCACGGTTTCGTGCTCTTTCAATAAACGGTTCGATTGGATCAATTCCGACAGCATCGATACCGATCTCCTTTGCCATACGGCAAAACCGTCCTTCGCCGCAGCCGATATCCAACATTTTTGCCGCGCCCGACAATTCGGCTCGTTCCAGCATCGGCTTGTCGAGGATGAACTCGCGCGCGAAATCGCCGGCATCTGGCATTCTGTCGATCCACGCTTGAGAAGAGCTAAGCCAACCGTTCTCATCCGGGTCACGTTGGTTCATTGCCTGTTATTCCCTGTTACACAAACGGTGGTTTGAGGCGGTGCGTTTGCCACAAATGATTTGATCGCTGGAAATGTATCTCAACCAGCTTCATAAACAAAGCGTCTTGAACATCCTCGAATTTTGATAAAGGAACATGGATGCCGCGTCGCGTCACTCTCACTGATCGGCAAAGGGACGCGCTGCTGCGTCTGCCAATCTCGCAGGTGGATTTACTCAAGCATTATACGTTGAGTGATGAAGACCTCGGCCACATCAAGCTTCGCCGCCGTCCACACAACAGGTTCGGCTTCGCCCTGCAATTATGCGTCCTGCGCTATCCCGGTCGGGTGCTGGCACCCGGCGAACTGATTCCAGCAGAGGTCGTCGAATTTATCGGCGCACAACTCGGCTTGCATGCCGAGGATCTGGTTGACTATGCCGCCCGTGAGGAGACGCGACATGAGCATCTGGCGGAGTTGCGGGCGCTCTACGGATTCCGCACATTCTCTGGACGTGGTGCGCGCGAATTGAAGGACTGGCTGTTCCGGGAAGCCGAGATAGCGGTGTCGAACGAGGATATTGCCCGTCGCTTTGTGGCTGAATGCCGTCGCACCCGCACGGTTCTTCCCGCGACATCCACGATCGAGCGCCTCTGCGCCACGGCTCTGGTCGATGCCGAGCGGCAAATCGAGGCGCGGATTGCCGATCGGTTGTCCATGCCTATCCGGGAACAGTTACTGGCATTGCTAGAGGAGACGGCTGACGATCGGGTGACCCGTTTCGTATGGCTGCGTCAGTTCGAGCTCGGCTCGAACTCGTCGTCGGCCAACCGGCTGCTCGACCGGCTCGAGTATCTGCAACGTGTCGATCTTCCCGAGGATATGCTTGCTGGTGTTCCTGCTCATCGGGTGACGCGTTTGCGCAGGCAGGGCGAACGGTATTACGCCGACGGCATGCGTGATCTCCCGGAAGACAGGCGGCTTGCGATTCTGGCGGTGTGCGCGTCTGAATGGCAGGCGATGCTTGCTGATGCCGTGGTCGAAACCCACGACCGGATCGTCGGCCGTCTCTACCGGGCGTCGGAGCGCATTTGCCAAGCGAAGGTCGCTGACGAGGCGAACGCGGTGCGCGACACCCTGAAATCCTTCGCTGCAATTGGAGGGGCCCTGGTCGATGCACGAGATGACGGCCAGTCGCTGAACGACGTTATCGCGAGCGGATCAGGGTGGGATGGATTTAAAACTCTTGTCGCGATGGCTGCCAGGCTAACCGCCACCATGACTGCCGATCCGCTCAATCATGTGCTCGACGGCTATCACCGTTTCCGCCGGTACGCTCCTCGCATGTTGCGCTTGCTCGATTTGCGGGCTGCGCCAGTCGCGCTGCCGCTTCTAGAAGCGGTGACGGCCCTGCGTACTAGTTTGAACGATCCCGCGCTGACCTGCTTCCTGCGACCGAGCTCCAAATGGCATCGCCATCTTCGTGCCCAGACGGCTGGTGATAGTCGCCTCTGGGAGATCGCGGTGCTGTTCCATTTGCGCGATGCGTTCCGCTCCGGGGACGTTTGGCTTGCCAAGTCCCGGCGCTATGGCGATCTGAAACACGCACTTGTTCCGGCGCAAGCCGTGGCGGAAAGCGGCCGTCTCGCCGTACCATTGCGGCCGGAGGAATGGCTGGCAGACCGGCACGCTCGCCTCGACATGCGGTTGCGCGAGCTTGGCCGTGCGGCACGCTCGGGCACGATTCCCGGCGGGTCGCTCGAAAACGGCGTCCTGCATATTGAGAAGCTCGAAGCCGCCGCGCCGACAGGCGCCGAAGATCTAGTGCTTGATCTCTACAAGCAGATCCCGCCCACGCGCATCACCGATCTCTTGTTGGAAGCGGATGCAGCGACTGGCTTCACGGAAGCGTTCACGCATCTGCGCACCGGAGCGCCTTGCGCTGACCGGATCGGGCTGATGAACGTCATCCTTGCGGAGGGGGTCAATCTCGGCCTGCGCAAGATGGCCGACGCGACGAACACCCACACTTTCTGGGAGTTGATCCGCATAGGGCGATGGTATGTCGAAGGCGAAGCCTACGACCGGGCGCTGGCCAAGGTTGTCGAAGCGCAAGCGGCGTTACCCATGGCCCGGTTTTGGGGCATGGGTACGTCGGCTTCGAGCGATGGTCAGTTCTTTGTCACCACAGAGCAAGGTGAGGCCATGAATATGGTCAACGCTAAATATGGCAATACCCCGGGCCTGAAAGCCTACAGTCATGTCTCGGATCAGTATGCGCCGTTCGCAACCCAGGTGATTCCTGCAACGGCGAGCGAAGCTCCATACATCCTCGATGGTCTGCTTATGAACGATGCCGGTCGCAATATCCGCGAGCATTTCACCGACACGGGTGGCTTTACCGATCACGTATTTGCCGCATGTGCCATTCTCGGCTACCGCTTCGCCCCGCGGATTCGCGATCTTCCGTCCAAGCGGCTATATGCATTCAATCCTTCGTCCGCGCCGACGCATTTGAAGACCTTGATTGGCGGAAAGATCAATCAGGCCATAATCGAGCGGAATTGGCCTGATATCTTGCGCATCGCCGCTACGATTGCCGCTGGAAGCATCGCGCCCAGCCAAATCTTGCGTAAGCTCGCTTCCTATCCGCGGCAGAACGAACTGGCCACGGCCTTGCGCGAGGTCGGCCGCATCGAACGCACCCTGTTCATGATCGACTGGATTCTGGATGCCGATCTGCAACGCCGCGCCCAGATAGGGCTCAACAAGGGCGAGGCACATCACGCGCTGAAGCGGGCCATCAGCTTCCATCGCCGGGGCGAAATCCGCGATCGTTCCGCCGAAGGCCAGCACTACCGAATCGCTGGCATGAACCTGCTCGCGGCAATTATCATCTTCTGGAACACCATGAAGCTGGGTGAAGTCGTCGCTAACCAGAAACGCGATGGAAAACTGATATCGCCCGATGTTCTGGCTCACGTCTCACCTCTCGGATGGGAGCACATCAATCTCACCGGAGAATATCGCTGGCCAAAGTCTTAGCGTAGGATTCCGCCCCCTCCTGCAAACGACCCCAGTATGCCGCGAGCCGTGGATATGAACTCGATGTCGCCAGAACACTGGTTTGTAGTGGCTTAATGAATCCGGACACTCCATAGAGGCGCTATAGTAGCGCCATGAATGAGGTGTCTATTTTGAATCAACGTCGAGCGTTTACCCCGGAGTTCAAGCTTGAAGCCGTGAACTTGGTACTAAACAAAGGCTATTCCGTTACAGAAGCCTGTGATGCATTGGATATTGGGCCCACAGCGATGCGTCGCTGGATTGACCAGTACAAGAAGGAAAAGCTGGGAATCATCTCCGAGGGACGCAAAGCGCTAACGCCGGAGCAAAGGCAGATCCAAGAGCTTCAGAAGCGCGTTGATCGTCTTGAGCTGGAGAAAGACATCCTAAAAAAGGCTACCGCGCTCTTGATGACGGACGAGTTCAAGCTCAAGCGCTGATTGGTTCGTTCAAACACCGTTTGCCGGTTCGTGCGCTTTGCAGCCTGTTCGGCTTACCTGCTTCCACGTATTACGAACAGGAACAAAGAAAAGATCTAATCGATGTTGAAAGGATTCACCTGCGCGCAACGGTGGCAGCACTGTTCAATGCCAGCAACCAATCGGCGGGCAGCCGAACGGTTGTTTTTCAATTGGCACTAATGGGCCTGATGGTGGGCCGTTATAAAGTCTCTCGACTCATGGAAGAGGCCGGGCTGGCCAGCAAACAGCCAGGCCGCCATAACTACAAAGCGGCGGGCGCTGCACATCCGATGGTTGAAAACCATCTGCAGCGTGAGTTTAACGTTCAGACTCCCAACCAGGTCTGGTGCGGTGATATCACCTATGTGTGGGTGGGTAAGCAGTGGGCTTACTTGGCGGTCGTCATTGACTTGTATGCCCGACGGGTAATCGGTTGGGCCACATCGCAGTCGCCTGATAGCGCGCTGACAATCAAAGCACTGAACATGGCTTATAACCTGCGAGGCCAGCCCAAAGGCGTGATGTTCCACTCCGACCAAGGTTGCCAGTACAGCAGCCTGGCTTATCAGCAGCAGCTATGGCGCAAACGAATGGTTCAGAGCATGAGCCGCCGAGGGAACTGTTGGGATAACGCCCCAATGGAGCGGGTGTTCCGCAGCTTTAAAAGCGAATGGATGCCTAAGCAGGGTTACCGCGACCTGTATGAAGCAACGAGAGACATAGGCCGCTATCTGATGAGCTACTACAACAGGCAGCGTCCGCACAGCTACAACGCCGGCCTGCCACCGGAGCTAGCTGAAAAAAGACTTAACAAACTGTCCGGAATTAGTTGACCACTACACTACTCTCTTGGAAGTCTCCAAAGACCTTCGAAAGATGGGACTTGGCGTGCTGGGTACTGGCGCAGGTAGTGTATTGCTGTCAGGAAGCGGTTTGACCGCCTTTTTTCTGACCCTTTTGCTACTAGGTGCAGGTGCGTTAATCTGGGTAGTGGCTATCGTTCTCGATGCCGCTGCCCGTCATGCAGATGAGGTTGCCAACAAGGAGTCCTAACATGGCGCTCTATGTGACAATATCCCTATTCACTTTGCTGTTTTGCAGCATTGGGCTTTACGGGATTTTCATTGCTCACCGAATCATTGCAAACAGCGACAAGCACAAGTGAAACCCCTTGCCATACCGGCTTGGGGTTTTTCACTTTTTGGAAAGCATTGACTCTGACTCTATCTCATTAATCAACAAATAGATGAAACCTTTACCCCGATTTTTCCTACCTCCGCAGCCGTTGACTGACGCCTAAGTGTTGTAGCGTATCCGATAACCAGTCTCAGGAGCCTTTTTATGCCGGATGCGCCGTTTCGATACCGTCCTTATCCCTACTCACCCCTGTCTGCCTCCATCGAGGCGCTAGAAAGCACCATCCAGCGCCACCGCCATCACATTTCACGCTATAGACGCGACAACGAAAGGCGAGTTCAAGAGTGCGCGGCGCTGGAAGCCGAGCACCTGACGATCCAGGCTGTGTTGGCAGCGATGGATGCTGCGCCGCTGTCAGGAAATCAGCACTGCCATGCGACGCCAACCCGTCCAATCCCCACACAGTATTAAGAGGCCAATCCATGTCAATACGCCTGGTCATTGCTGAAAAACCCAACGTCGCCAGAGCTATAGCAGAAGCCTTGTCGTCTGGACGCCCCACGCGGAATGCGGACGGTATTTTCGAGGTCGATGAAAACCGAATCGTGGCATGTGCGGGTCATATCCTTGAGCAGTACGATCCTCAAGACTATGACGAGCGCTATAAACGCTGGTCGATAGACGACCTGCCGATTCATCCTGATCCCTGGAAGCTGAAATCGCCCAACGATGCAGGCAAAAAGAAGATGCTGGCGCAGATCAAGAAGGGGATGCAGGGGGCAGGCGAAGTCTGTAATGCCGGAGATTTGGACGCCGAAGGGAACATGTTGGTTGATGAGGTGATCGAGTACCTGGGCTGGCAGGGGCCGGTGAGCCGTGTGCTGATCGCGGATTTGAACCCGTCACCCATTCGCAAAGCCTTTCAGAACCTCAAGCCCAACGCGAACTTTGCCCATCTGACACGCCGAGCCACTACACGCTCCAGGGCGGACTGGCTGCTGGGTATGAACTGTAGCCGCCTGTACAGCAAGTTGGCGGATCAGGCGGGTGTTAAGGCCACACTATCTGTCGGGCGTGTGCAAAGTGCCGTATTAGGACTGGTGGCCCAGCGTGATCTCGACATCCAGCATTTTACCCCGCACAACTACTACGATGTAGAGCTGGCTGTTCGTCATGGTAACGGGGCGTTTATAGCCAAGTGGCACCCCCGAGACGGACAGCCAGGGTTGGACGAGGCCGGTCGGCTGGTTGACCCTGATGTATTGGCGCAACTGGAAAGCCAGGTGCCAGGAGCCGTTTCCATTTTGGCCTCGCAAACCGAGCGCAAAAAACAGCGTGCGCCGCTGCCGTACTCATTAAGCGACTTGCAGAAGGCCGCCAACCAGCAACTTGGCTTGGATATGCAAGCAGTATTGGACATCGCGCAAAAACTCTATGAAAAGGATCGGTTGTTGACGTACCCCCGCACCGACACGGGCTATCTTCCGAACGATCAGCATGGTGCCGCCAGTGCGACACTGGAAGCGATTGGCGCTAACCTGGACACGTTGACGGAGGCGACCCAGAAAGCCGATCCAGGTATCATGTCCCGCGCTTTTAACGACAAGAAGGTGACAGCGCACCACGGTATCATCCCGACAGAAAAGGTGTCTGCCGCCGATGTGGCCAACCTGACAGCGCAGGAGCGGTCTATTTACGAGATGGTTTGTCGGCGTTATATCGCCCAGTTCATGCCTGACGCGCTCTACGATGCGACTCAGATCGAAGTGGGATTACCAGATGCCTCTGGGGAGCGTTTTGTTGCCCGTGGCAAGGTCTGGATCGAACAGGGCTGGCGCGAAGTGGTGTATGCGGGGGTAACGGAAACAAAAGACGACGACGATGCCGGTGCCGAGGGTGACAAAGATCAATCTTTGCCCGCCACGCAGACAGGGGATGTGGCCGAAGGCACGTCGATTCTTGGCGAAAAGAAGGTCACAAAGCCACCAAAACCGTACACTGATAGCACCTTGATTACGGCGATGACGAATATACACCGTTTCGTCAAAAACCCTGAAACAAAGAAGAATTTACGCGAAAATGATGGCATTGGCACCGAAGCAACGCGAGCCGGTATCGTCAAAAAGCTGGTCGAGCAACACAAACACTTAAAGCGTGAAAAGAAAACCATCCGCGTGACGCCCAGCGGGCTGTTTCACTACCGTTTGATGCCGCCTGAACTGAGCACACCGGATATGGCCGGTATCTTTGAGGCGGCGCTTCGCAATGTGGAAGATGGTAGCCTGTCCATGGACGCTTTTCTGGCGCAAATGGACGCGTTTATTCGCTCGCAGCTCGCGCCTGACGCGCAAACACGATGGCTGAAGCAAGCCAGGGAACTGGCCCCCAAGGAAAAGGCGTCTGAGTATTCATGTCGACATTGTGGGAACGCGCTATACCAACGTACAGCCACGACCAAGCAGAAAAAGCAGCTGACTTTCTATGTATGCCTGGAACCCGAATGTGGGTGTCACTTCAGGACGGAAAACGGGCAACCCACGACCTGTTTCAAGGGGCCGTTAAAATCGCATGACGATGCCGAACTACAGCGCCAGCGCGAGAATGCTTTGGCCAACGCGCCCCAATGCCCAGAGTGTCATAATCCACTTCAGCGCTTCAAACAGAAGGGCAAAGACAACTATTTCTGGCGCTGTCAGGACTACCAGGGGCAAGCATCCTGTGACTCGCTATTCGGTGATCAGGACGGCGCGCCTGGGTCAGCGTTCGTGATTCGGGGAGAAAAAGTCGAGCGACAACCTGACGGCCCGCTTTGTCCTGTCTGCCATGAGCACCACACCTTCAAGGGAAAAACGAAGAAAGATCAGCATCCTATATTGGTCTGCCGTCAATGCGATTCGATATGTTATGCCGACACCGATGGCTCACCAGGGCGCGTTTTCAGGGAACGCGGCGAATGGGCGAAAAGTCCCTTAACAGGGCCAGCCTGTCCGGTCTGTGGTGCCGAGAAAACCGCGAGCCTCTTGTCCAAGAAAAAGAAGCCGCTTTGGGCGTGCGATGCCTGCGATTCGATGGGAATGCGTGATGACCAGGATCAGGCCAAGCCTGCCTTCAAGGTACGCGGTGAGATGCCGAGCAAGCCATCGGTATCAGGAAAAACGGATGCAAGCAAAGGGCAGAAAGGCACGTCGGCTGACGCCAATCGTGTGCGCCTTGATGATCCTGACGATCCCGAAGAACCTATAACACGCGGATTTTATTCTTAATCATTTCGCAATCGAGCCTCGGTTTTGATATTACCTGCTTCTCGGGTAGGTGTTACCCGTCACAGTGTTGAGCCAGATACCTGGGGAGCAGCTTTACGTCCAAACGTGCCATCCTGAAGGGGCATTCACCGCAAACTTTCTCAGAATTCGCGTATGGGGATCGGTGATAACCTTTTTTTCATCCTTAAATAGTTGATATTAAACAAATTATATTATTTTTTTGACTTTGCGACTGATTTTTCTACTTTTATAAAGCATTGATTTTTATATCTTTATCAAGAGGCATAAAAGCAATGAGCGTAAAACAGGCAAAACTGTTTAGCTTTCCAAGCCTCCGGTGACATAGCCAAACGCCAATCGCCGGTAACATGGTTGTCAGCAATCAGATGATGATTTGCTGCATGGTTGATCCTCGATTCCTTTGGTGCTTTTTCAGCATCCTGGTGCCTCCCATAGCACATCGCCCGCACACCCTCCAGCGGGCGTTTTTTTATGCGCATTGCCTAAGCCCGTTTTCTAAATCGAATCTCTACAGCAAAATCGTCGCCAGGTTTCAGGGGCCGGTTGACCTGAGCTGATCTTATAACTACCTTTAAGTGACATTAAATATAGTTATAGAATGGCATGAACAAAGGGGTTCCAGCGTGCTGACAAGATTAGCCACCGCTGTTTTAAACTTGAGCCTCAATGATGATTACGGCCTTTACTGATACCGTGTATAAGGTATCCGTTGTATTTTGGAGAAAATCGCTATGCACCAGGACAAATCGCTCGTGGGTGTGAGCCAGTCAAACGCGCTGGCCGGTGTGTTACCTGCATCAGCCTCAACCGGCTTGATGGATTATGAAACACCGCCTGTTCGGGTGCGGCATGATCTGAGCCAGCCGTTTCCCCGTGGTCTGAATCCTGCCCACCGGCATTTGCGCAACCAGGAATCCGCCGCGAGCGCATCTTCAAAGCGGAGTCTCATTAACGAAATTGCCACCAAGGCACTCGGGGCTCCCCAGCCGCCAAAACTGGCAGCACCCAATGGTGACGGTCGTGCGCTTCACCCTAATCAAGCCTTTGCTTATGACTATGTGGACTGGGCTACGCTGACGCCGGATGTGGTCAGCGAGATACTGGCCAGCTATCGTGACGCGGGCATGTCGCCAGCCAAACGCAATGCCGTGCGCTCTGTCATACGGGGCATTGCGACAGAAGCCTGGATGCTCGATCAGATCAGTCATGCCACCCTGGATCGCATCAAGCAGGTCAAATCCGCCCGCTATTCACACGCCAAACGAGCGGGAACCGCCCATAGCGCCCAGACCATACGAGCCTTGCTCGATTTATGTGATGAGAAACCGACGGCGCGTGATTTTCGAGATGGCCTGATGATTGCGATGATGGCGGCGGTAGGTTTGCGGCGTGCGGAAACGGTCAGTATCCAGCTCAAGGACATCGACTTTGCGACAAACGAGATCACGGTTGAGGGTAAAGGCCAAAAGCAGCGCACACTGACATTGCCGGATTGTGTGGCCTGGCGACTCAATGAGTATCTGGATCAGTACCGTGGGCGTGACGCGGGCTATCTGTTCAATCCTATTTGGGTGAAACAGAAAGCACCGGCCAAAGAGTATCTGAAAACACCGTTAAGCCTGTGCAGCGTCAATAATCGTCTGGAGCGCTTACGCAAGATGTTACCGGATAACTTGCAGCTGGCTCCCCACGATCTAAGGCGCACCTGTGCAACAGACCTGCGTGAAGCCGGTATGTCGATGCGGGAAATTCAGGTAG
Organism: Halomonas sp. 3A7M; assembly: GCF_014897875.1. Taxonomy (NCBI): domain Bacteria; kingdom Pseudomonadati; phylum Pseudomonadota; class Gammaproteobacteria; order Oceanospirillales; family Halomonadaceae; genus Halomonas; species Halomonas sp. 3A7M. Next base: position 2,285 of record NZ_JABUZD010000004.1, on the reverse strand, counting down.
TGTTGGGTCATGCGTCGGTGGTGACAACCGAGCGGTATGTTCTCGACGAAACCAAAGATCATCGGGAAAAAGCCGCTCGGTTGCAGTCAGGTCGGTTTGGTTATAAGTTCTGACACCCACCTTAATACAATATTTTGTAAGAAAGTTGGGCGTTATCAGGAGCAATTTGATTACCGGCAGTGTCTTCCCCAACCACTGTCTCCCCTGGCGTCCCTTGACCCAGTGCATACTCCCCACTACTGTCGACGCGGATGTTACTCGGAGGCTCCGGCGCATTGATACCAGGCGGCACAAGATAGGTTGCCGTTGCACCTCCTGACGCCTCAAGGTTTAACACCTCGCCGCTGGTGACGAGTTCATTCAAAATGATGCTGATTGCCTGCGGCAACCGTTGCGCTGCCCAGGCTCACGCCCTCACGCTCGACGGTAATCGTTTCGCCTTCGCGCCCGCGTCCGGTCAAAACACTGCCATCAGAATTAACTGAAATGTCCCCTATATAAGAATCCTGAAATGTCCCCTATATAAGAATCGGGTGGGTTCAAGCCTGTAACGGTTGCTCCCAGTTTCACGATACCAAGCAACCTGTAGGCACCATCGGCCCGCAAGCACGGTTTTCTAGGCAGTTTTGGCGCTGGGAAATCTTGGTCGACTTGCTATACTGATATAGGTAAACGAACTTTCAGCGGAGAGGCGCTATGCCAAACGACATTCATGAGACGCTGGATAAGGATCATCGACGCTTCCGGTTGATTCACGACGCGAGCGAATGCTTTGGTCGATTGGTAAAAACGGTCGATGACATCTGTTTGCAGTATGAGAAGGAAAAGCCTCACGCCTGGGCGATGAGTGCGGCCCATGCAGACAGCGATTGGCTACGACGTGTTTTGATGGACATGTGGCACGAAGCCGGAACCTCCGGCGTTGTCACCTCCAAGCATTCAGGCGTGATTGCGGCATCGCCTGAACTGAGGCAGCGGTTTGATACGCTGAATGAGCAAAAGCAAGCGTTCAAGGCCATTGCCGATGAGATAAAGCAGACAAAACCCGTCTATACATCGCAATCGCAACTCAAGGAAGAAATAGGCATCCAGTATCAGCACTTGCGCCAGCACTTGAATACCGCTGGGTTGGCCAGACTAAGCCTGAAGAAGACCGTGCGAACGGTGTACGTTCTTGAGCATCCGATCCGCCATATCGGTATTGGCTGGCAGACATCAGGCCGGTCAATTGTCAAAATCAGCATGGCGGAGGCAGAAAAGCGCCTGATCAAGCTCGGGGCTGACAAGCCGCATATTGAGATTCAATTGAAAAAGCTGGCCAGCTTGCCGCCTGGTGAGCCGCTGGCGCTGGTGCATAAACAAAGCCCACAGCTGCGTGCGAACGTGCATTTTGCTGAGATAGATGATGTCCCGCCGCCTCGTTCGCTGGCTTTCAACTCTTCATTGCCGATTATTGTTGCGCCAGACCCTCGCACCGGCCTTCTGCCTTCGCTGCGGACACCGCCTTCTGAGCCCGCCAATCATCAGCGCGAACGTCGAAAGGATGCCAGGGTCGATTTTGAGCCGTTTCTGCCGTCCATCAGTGTGCATCGCTATTCTTCGGAAAGATCAACGTCAGCCGCCTGAGTCTCTTTGTACAGCGGCAGGCCGCTTCCCTCTTGTGTTAGCGTCTGCTGTGCAACTGATCCTGGACAGGAATACAGTTTGCTTTGGTCGGCCTGAACATCGCACCGTCCCAGTAATGAGGCTGTTCCGGTGCTTTGTAGCGCTCGTCGTTGGGGATCAACCGATATTCGATACAGCTGCCCTCGGTACTGCCGACAGGCTGCCAAACACCCGTTTCCTTTCCTCGATGGATGGCCTTGGTTGGCGCACCATCCGGCCAGTGATCCGGCACTCTGAACATGTCAGCCACTTCTTCTTTGGAGCCGGACGGCATTCCCATGAAGGAATGGCTTTCAGGTTCAAGCGCCTGCTGGCTCGCACACCCTGACAATGCAATTCCGGCGGCCAGCACAAACGCCACATCAAACTTGCCTCTCGATTCCAAAACGTTACCCTCCTTGATCGGTTCGGCCATGATGGACAATGGCCGCCAGGAAATCTTGTTGGTCGGGTGTGCAGCACTGAAAACCCTTGAAATGGCCGCGCTCATGTATCAACTCATCAAAGCGCCTGTCGCTGTCACGGTAATACACACGCCGCGATGCAAGTCCTCCGATGTCTCGTTCCAGCTGGGCCTTGACATCCTCCCCTCCCTCAGCTTGCGCTGCCGCCTTGCGGCG
>NZ_JABUZD010000020.1:0-7727 GCF_014897875.1 Halomonas sp. 3A7M | reverse complement strand
GCCTGTTAAGGCGCTGCGCGCCATGCCTGGCGCACCATAAAAAAGCCCGAGCATGGCAATATGCTCGGGCAAATGACTTACCCACACGACCCGATATCAGTGAGGCAAGTAACGAGAGTGCTCGTGTCGATTTACATCGTATTCGTTAGTGGTGAAAACGCTCAGCGGCCTGACGGGCCAGCTCGCGAATACCGTCCCAATCCTCTGCTTCAACCATGGCTTTCGGTGTTAGCCAAGAACCGCCTACACACATAACATTGGGTAGTGACAGGTAGGTTTCAGCGTTATCAACCGTGATACCGCCGGTTGGGCAAAAGCGTGCTTCGGGAATCGGCGCACCAAAGGCTTTAATGGCTTTGGCACCACCGCTGGACTCAGCCGGGAAAAACTTGAAGCGGCGATAGCCGTACTGCCAGCCTGTCATCAATTCAGAGATCGTTGATACGCCGGGCAACATTGGCACCGGGCTCTCTACGCCATAGCGATAAAGTGCTTCTGTCGCGCCAGGGGTCACCACAAAATCTGCGCCCACCTGTTCAGCTTGGCGGTATTGCGCGGGCGTTAACACGGTACCTACACCGATGCTGGCTCCCGGCAGCGCTTCTTTCATGCGTTTAATTGCTTCCAGCGCGCAGTCGGTACGCAAGGTAATTTCCAACACGCTTAAGCCACCTTCAACCAAGGCGCGACCTAGCGGTACCGCATCTTCAAGACGCTCAACGGTAATCACCGGAATGACCTCGGCCTTTAAGCAGATGCTGTCAAGCTCGGCAGTGCGCGTTGAGGGTAGCTGTTTATCGATTGTCATCAGTGAGTCTCCAAGCAGGTGTTACTGGCAAACGTTTATTGGCGAAAGCCCAGGCGTTACGGCGCCCAGTAGATCGCTAACGGGCAAGATAAAAACGCGCGAATAGGTAGCTTACGGACATCATCACCATTCATGGCGTTTGCCAATACGCTGCGCTTATCATCGCCAGTAATATGTAAAATATGTCGATGCGCCTGATGCAGGCGATCTGCCGAGAAGGTAATACGCGGCTGCGGCTGACTAGGCGTGCGTACAGCGACAAGCGGCTCATCGGTAGAGAGCGCTAAACCTAGTTCTAGACTGTCAGGGAACAGCGACGCCGTATGGCCATCGCCGCCCATTCCCAAGATCACAACGCTGGCGGGCCAAGGCAGAGATGCCGTGCGTTTGGCAACCTCATCAACCCCTTCTTCCGGCGTCGAGGCATCCGAGGTTAGCGGTACGAAGTTGGCGTTCGCAGCCGCTCCTTGAAGCAGGTTTTCGCGCACCAGCTTGGCATTGCTATCGCTACTTTCCTCATCCACCCAGCGCTCGTCGGCCAACGTGATATCAATGCGCTCCCAAGGCAGCGGTTTGGCTGCCAGAGCTTTAAAAAATGGCACCGGCGTAGAGCCACCCGAGACGACTAGTAGCGCGCGCTCTTGGCGGCTCAAGTCTTCGGCCAATGCCTGGAAGACCGCTTCTGCCAGCTGTTGTGCTAGCGCTTGACGTGCTTCGCTCATATTAATAGTCCTCGTACCAACTGCGGCCATCTTGGGTAATCATGGCGATGGAGGCGACTGGCCCCCAAGAGCCTGCCGGATAACGGCGCGGCGGGGTTTCGCGGGCTTTCCAACCGTCGATGAGTTGGTCGCACCAACGCCAAGCGTGCTCAACTTCGTCTCGGCGCACGAACAGATACTGTTGGCCTTTCATGACTTCCAGTAGCAAGCGCTCATAGGCATCTGGGATACGTGATTTGGGGAACGCGCTGTTAAAGTCCAGGTGCAACGGACCAGGACGCAGACGCATGCCTTTATGCAAACCGCTGTCTTTGGTGAGCACTTGAAGCGCGATCCCTTCATCCGGCTGCAGGCGAATGATCAGCTTGTTAGACGCAATCCCCCGCTGATCAGGATCAAAAATGTAGTGCGGCTGCTGGCGGAAGTGGATCACGATTTGGGACAGTTTTTCAGGCATGCGCTTACCGGTACGCAGGTAGAACGGCACACCCGCCCAGCGCCAATTTGAAACCTCTGTTTTCATTGCCACAAAGGTTTCGGTCTGGCTCTGGGTATTCGCCCCTTCTTCTTCCAGGTAGCCGGGTACCGGCTGACCATCATTGGTGCCCGCGGTATATTGCCCACGTACTACATCACGCCCCAGCGCTTCACCGGTAAACGGCTTTAGGGCTTTAAGCACTTTTACTTTCTCATCACGAATCGCGTCGGCATCCAGGTTGGAAGGCGGGTCCATGGCAATCAAGCATAGCAATTGGAGCAAGTGGTTTTGCACCATATCGCGAAGCTGCCCGGCATCATCGAAGTAGCCCCAGCGTCCTTCAATGCCGACTTTTTCTGCAACGGTAATTTCTACATGGGAAATATGGTTCTGATTCCATTGCGTCCCGAATAACGGGTTAGCAAAGCGCAGCGCAATCAGGTTCTGTACCGTTTCTTTACCTAAATAGTGGTCAATACGGTAAATGCGCGACTCAGGAAAAACAGCCCCAATAGCGTCGTTAACTTCTTCTGATGACACTAGATCGTAGCCGATGGGCTTCTCAACGATAACCCGCGTTTGCTCATCCAGGCTGCCACTCGCCTCAAGGTTGCGGCAAATATCGCCGTAGATCATGGCGCCAACGGATAAATAAACCACCATGGGGCGATCAGAGCCTTCGCGCCATTCACGTATTTGCTCGAAACCCTCAGCTTTTTTGAAATCCAGCTGGCAATAGTCAAGCCGATTTAGAAAACGCTCGAGACTCTCTTTATCCTGCTCATCTTTTTTTAGCCGCTTTTGCAGCGCGCCGCTTACCAATTGGCGGAATGCAGCGGTGTCATGCGCTTGACGTGCCAGCCCCATAATCCGCGTGCTTGCGGGCATTAAGCCCTCACGGTCAAGGTGATAAAGCGCAGGAAACAGCTTGCGCATCGCAAGATCGCCCAGCGCCCCAAACAGCGCTAAATCGATAGCGTGTTTCTGATCGCCCAGCGGGGAATGTGACTGGCTCATCTCAGCTCCTATTTATAATTAGATGATCTAATGTAGTTAGATTACCTAAAATCTATCTGATATCGGGCATTATACGCAACATTACATGTAATTTTACTACAAAAAAATAGCATTGCCTCCCCAATTACGTCTTTTAACGTTATTTACGTCTCTCTTTAAGTAGTGCCGTCTCTGAGCAGCACCGATGACGACACCTAACGTTATACCGCTTTATTGTTACCTTTCATTCCACTCTACGCCCCTTGGATACGCCATCGCTACGCCCCTTGAGGATGAGGTGACGTTGCGCGTAATTGGCGACGCTGGCAGTGACTAAAGCGCTGCTCATCAAAATATTCGCAGCACTCTACGACAACAACAATGAGGTATTTACATTATGGCAACGTCTCGCCCAATTATGATGCCACTGTTAGCCGCCACGCTGGCTGCCAGTGCCGCCCTTCCCGCCGTTGCGTTTGAGGACGACCGCCTGACTATCTGGATGGGTGATAATAAAGGTCAAGCAGGCATTCGCGCAGTTGCCGAGCAGTTTCTTGAAGAAACCGGCATCGAAGTTGAGGTGGTATTTCCCGATAACCTTACCGACCGCTTTCAGCAGGCGGCGGGAAGTGGCCAGGGGCCGGATATCGTCATCTGGGCTCACGACCGCATGGGCGAGTGGGCACAAAGCGGCTTATTGAAACAAGTCGCCCCAAGTGACAGCTTCCGCGAGGCGTTTTACGACTTCACCTGGGAAGCTGCGCTGTGGAATGGTGAAACCTACGGCTACCCGATATCGGTAGAGTCACTGGGCCTCATTTACAACAAAGCCTTGGTAGAAACACCGCCAGAAAGCTTTGCCGAACTGATGGAGCTTGACGAAACGCTCTCTCAAGACGGCAAAAAGGCCATCCTATTTGATTACAGTGAGCCGTATTACGGCTGGACCCTGCTAGCGGCCAACGGCGGCTACCCTTTCAAGCAGACTGACAGCGGCTATGACGTCAGCGATATAGGCGTTAACAACGAAGGTGCCTTACAAGGGGCAGAACTGCTGGTTGAGCTGATCGAAAGCGATGTACTCCCCCGCGGCACTGATTACAACTTGATGGACACCCGCTTTAACCAGGGCGAAGTGGCTACCATGATTAGCGGCCCATGGGCTTGGCCGAACCTGGAGCGTAGCGGAATTGATTACGGCGTCGCGTTACTGCCGAAAGTGGGCGATGAACGTGCTAAACCCATGTTTGGCGTGATGACGGCAATGATTAACTCCGCCACACCCAATGATTTTCTCGCCGTGGAGTTTTTAGAAAACTACCTGCTTAGCGAAGAGGGCATGCACACATTCAACAGCGACGGTTCACTGGGAGCGGTTGCTCATATCGATTATCAGGCTGAGCTTGCTGATAACCCTAACATTGCCGCAACGCTTGAAAATGCCGAAGTCGGTATGCCCATGCCAAATATTCCTGAAATGGGTGCTTTCTGGGCTGCCATGGAGCCCGCCCTGCAAAACATCGGCAGTGGCCGCCAATCGCCCCAAGAAGCGCTGGATGCCGCTGCGCGGCGTATGCGCCAGTAAGCTTTTTCTGCCCTTCTGCCCGGTAGCCAATGCCACCGGGCAGCTTTCAGGATGTCACTATGTATACCACTAACGCCTCTCGTGGCCTTCCCCGCCACCGCTCTCGCCATCTCACCGAACGTTACACCCGCTGGACACTTCGCTGCGTCATTGCCACCTTGGTAATCGCGCTGTTATGGCTGGTAGTTGCCTTCCACCTTAATGGCCAGTGGATGTTCGCGCTGCTCTTTCTAGTGCTGGGCGCCTCGCTGGGCGTGGTGTTTACCAAACGCACGTTAATGAGCCACCGGTATATTTTTCCTGCCGTGGCGGGGCTGGGCGTATTTGTTATTTTCCCGCTGCTTTACACCATCGGCATTAGCTTTAGTAATTACAGCTCAAGCAACTTGTTGTCGGAAGAGCGCGTGCGCGGCCAGTTGATGAGCCAAACCTATCAACAGGAAGGCAACGCGTTTGAGCTAACGCTTTACCAAGCAGGTGAGCTTGTCCGCTTATACCTGGAAAACAGTGAGGCAGACACGCCCCAGCGCTTCGTTTCTTCACCGCTCAACTTAGCCAATCAAGAGACCCGTCAAATAGGTATTCAGGCAGTAGACGCTTCGCCTGCCCAAGAGCCACTGGGAATGCGCGCTATTATTCAGGCACGTGATTCTCTGCAAGGGCTTAGGCTGCTGACACCTGATGGCGCGGAGCTGCGTATGGCAGGGTTACGCCAGTTTGCTCCTATGGTAGATCGCTACGAAGCACGTGAAGACGACTCGCTTTATGATCGCCGCGATGACCGCGTTCTTACCCCCGACCCCGCTAGCGGATTTTTTGTCGCTGATAACGGCGAAAGAATCACGCCGGGATGGCCAGTCAATGTAGGATTTACCAACTATACGAAGATATTCACCGATCCCGACATTCGCGGTCCCTTCATGCAGATCTTTGTGTGGACCTTTGTGTTTGCCGCACTGACGGTAGTCTTCACCCTGGCCGTTGGCTTTGTGTTGGCGTCACTGTTGCAGTGGGACCAACTCAAGGGCAAAGCCGTTTATCGCACGCTGTTAATTCTGCCCTACGCCGTGCCCGCCTTTATATCCATCCTGATTTTTAAAGGCATGTTTAACCAACACTTCGGTGAAGTGAATATGATTCTGGACACGCTGTTTGGTGTTCGGCCAGAGTGGTTCACCGACCCGTGGCTGGCGCGCTCCATGCTGCTGATTGTTAATACGTGGTTGGGCTACCCCTATATGTTGCTGCTGTGCATGGGGCTAATCCAAGCCATCCCCCAAGATCTCTACGAAGCCTCGGCAGTCGATGGCGGCGGCCCTATTACCAATCTGTTTAAGATTACCCTGCCACTGATTATTAAACCGCTTACACCGCTGTTAATTGCCGCCTTTGCATTTAACTTCAATAACTTTGTGCTAATTGCGCTATTAACCGGCGGCAACCCTGACATTTTGGGCGCCAGCACTCCTGCAGGCACCACCGATCTATTGGTCAGCTACACCTACCGTATTGCCTTCCAGGATGCCGGACAGAACTTTGGGCTGGCAGCCGCCATCGCAACGCTCATTTTCCTCTTGGTCGCGGGTATGTCGTTGCTTAATTTGCGCCTTTCCAAGGTTAAGGTTTAGGAGGTTACTCATGGCCATGGTTCAACCGCGTTCTGTGGGCGCGCGCCGCTTGGGCGCACACCTTGCACTGATCTGCTTTGTTTCGCTGATTGTCTTCCCGCTATTGCTGGTGATTTCAATCTCATTTCGCGAGGGTAACTTTGCCTCTGGCAGCTTGATTCCCGAGAATTTCTCGTTGGAACACTGGTCGCTAGCACTGGGAATTCCCTGGGAACGCCCGGATGGCAGTATTGTTCAACCGCCCTTTCCCGTGCTGTTGTGGCTGTGGAACTCAATAAAAGTGGCGGTAGTTTCTTCGGTGTTGATTCTAATGTTAGCGACGACGAGCGCTTACGCCTTCGCACGCATGCGCTTTAAAGGCAAAGAACCGCTTTTGAAAGGTATGCTGATTTTCCAGATGTTCCCAGCCGTACTGTCGCTTGTGGCGCTCTACGCCCTGTTTGATCGACTGGGACAGTTTGTTGGCTGGTTAGGCATCAACACCCACGGCGCGCTGATCGTGGCATCACTGGGCGCGGTCGCGCTGCATATCTGGACCATTAAAGGCTACTTTGAGTCGATTGATGGCTCGCTGGAAGAAGCGGCTATGGTTGATGGCGCCAGCACCTGGCAAGCGTTCCGCTACATTCTGCTGCCGCTGTCGATTCCCATTTTGATGGTGGTTTTCATTCTGGCTTTCGTGATGAGTATCATGGAATACCCCATGGCCTCAGTACTGCTGGTGGATGAACACAAACTCACCCTGGCGGTAGGTGCCCAACAATACCTTGCCGACCACAACCAGCGCTGGGGCAACTTTGCCGCTGCTGCAGTGCTTTCCGGCCTGCCCATTACCGTCGCGTTCTTGATCTGCCAGCGCTGGATTATTGGCGGATTAACCGCTGGGGGTGTCAAAGGCTAAATTCCTGGATTTAACTAGTGCAGTACTCCCGCTTCCTCGCTTGAGCACCTTGCTCGTTACCGACCCTATTGATGGGGTCGGTTTTTTCATCACTGTGTTTATTACTTGAGTATTTTTTAGAGAAATTTTACGGACTTTGTGTGGTTGTCATGGTGTTATATCGCGATAAACATTAGGGCAATTTAAGAGCGGATCTATGACCACCTTTCCCAGCGGAATTTACTATCGAGACGCTTACCGCAATTGGGCACAAATATTTAAAATCATGGCAGTATTATGGTTAGTGCTTGCCATGTTTATGGCACTGCCTTGGATTGTTCTCATTATTGAAAAAGATCCTGACGCCCCCGCTTTTGGGGTGTCGCTTCTCATTATTCTGAGCGCCACGCTGATCACTTGGTTGCTAACCCGCCGAGTATCGCTGGAGCTGAAGCCTTGGCAAATGTTTATCTTGACGGCGGGCAGTTGGACCAGCATTAGCTGTTTTGCCAGCCTCCCGCTTATCTTAGGTGCGCCCCAACTTAGCGTTACGAATGCCGTCTTTGAGTCGGTCTCCGCGATTACCACTAAGTGGCTATTCAAAATTTATCGTGCGCTCAGACCCGTAGC
>NZ_JABUZD010000164.1:0-79460 GCF_014897875.1 Halomonas sp. 3A7M | reverse complement strand
TGGGTTAGAAGTGCTTCCGGGGGCCGGTCTCACGGATTCAGGTGTATGCCTTTGATAATGGTATTGCCCCTTACATCAGTTATTCGGAATCATTTAAGGCAGCATCTGCCACAAGGACTGATTCCTCCGGTAACACATTAGAACCCAGTGAGGCCTCTCAGTACGAGGCAGGGATCAAGTATCAACCGCCCGGCAGCAATGACCAATACACAGCTGCTGTATATCATCTTGAACAAGAGAATGTTTCTGAAGCCATTCCTAACACATCGTTCTATGAATCTATCGGCAAAGTACGTTCACGCGGCTTAGAACTCTCTGCCACCTTACGTCCCACTGAGCAGCTTTCGTTGCTAGCCAACTATACGTATACCGATATGGAGTACGTTGAAACCAATAATGAGACTCAAGGCAATACGCCCTATGCCGTACCCCGTCATATGGCCTCGGCCTGGGGTAAATATGAGTTCACTAATGGTGCCTTAAACGGCCTGGGGATTGGCGCTGGTGTCCGCTACAACGACTCTACCTGGGGAGATGAGGCCAATACGTTCCAAGTAAGTGGTTACACCCTGGTCGATGCGATGTTGGAATACGATCTAAGCATGTTGTCAAGCGACCTTAATGGCATGAACTTACAGGTCAATGCCAACAATCTTCTTGATAAAGAGTATGCGTCCTCTTGCTCTAGCTTCCGGATTTGTCACTTTGGCGAAGAACGAAATGTGACAGCCACTTTAAGCTATCATTGGTAGTTACCCTACATTCTATCAATGTGTTAAGGAAACAAACAAGTAGTGGGCTAATTAAATAGTACGCGTGGGTGCCTTTTTAATGAAAGGTGCCTCGTTTTATTCTTTAGTGTAGCTTTGTTTTAAATAATGTGACGTTTAGATGAGTTTCGTCAAAAAATATGTTTATAATATTTTTAGAGTAAGTGAAGGTGGTTTTGTAGTGATAAGATACATGAATATGATTATTTGGTTAATGTTGTCGATCTGGCTTGTGCTATTTGTTGTAATACCTGTCAAAGCCGATAGTCGACATAATATTGTCACTTTTGACTATGCGATTGCGGACACTCTCGACGCTTTGCAACATCCTCCAATAGCGATGGGTGGATTAGCCCAATATAGACAGCTATACCAAGAAAAATTGCTTCCAGAAACCCATGACCTTGGTCTCAGGTTTCAGCCTAATTTTGAGTATCTGTCATTATTTGAACCTGATGCTATTTTGATATCGCCACCAGCACATTTGAATATACAGAACAAGTTGTTAAATATTGCCCATGTGGAAAAGATACAGCTACTTTGGAGTAAATTGAACGTATGGCCGAGCCTGGATCATCTAACAAGAGAAATAGGAAAAGTGATAGATGACGAACAACAAGCCCAAGTATTTATTGATACTGTTGAAGTTAGTCTGTCAGACATGGCCGCAAAGATTGAGAGGCCTGCAGAGCCTTTGTTGATCGTTGAAATTCGGGATGGTCGTCATGTCCGGGTCTATGGGCCTGGAAGCCTAGAAGATGCGGTCTTGACAAGACTCGGATTGGAGAATGCCTGGCAAGGTTCCACTAACGGCTGGGGGTTCAGTACATTATCAATCCTGGAAGCGTTTAGATTAGAAGGCCAGAAGGTTGTTCTTCATCCGTTTTATGCGCAAGAGCAAGACTCAACTTCAACATTGCCTGCGTCGGGGCTTTGGCAACATTGGTTGGATGATACATCGTTAAGTATCAACAGAAATTATTGGCCATGGGGAGGGTTTCCCTCAGCTCTCCGCTTCGCCGAGTCACTTGTTGAAGCCCTGGAGGCACAAGCCCTCGTTGAGGCCGCTGGTTAATCATCCTGCATCATTTCCCAAACCATCAATACGGTTTCTATATAAGCAAAACTAATGCCCCATTAGCAGGATGATTTTTAGTTATTCAGGTTGCCCGCTATCTTAGTGCCACGACTCTTTAAAGCGACGCTAATTCTGGTACTGGGGACAGCGCAATGTGGGAAAGTTACTTAACGGGCTTGGTGGTATCTGGCGGTATCATCATGGCTATCGGGGCGCAAAATGCCTATGTGCTGGGGTTAGCAGTGCGCCGTGAACATCACTGGTGGTCGGCGGGGCTGTGTATGAGCGCGGATATTATCTTGCTAACCGCTGGTATGTTTGGCGCTAGCGCGTTTTTACTGACAATGCCGAACGCGATGGAAGCCATGCGCTGGGTAGGCGTAGCGTTTTTAAGCTGGTTGGCAGCACAGGCATTACTGAGGGCTGTTAGCGGACGCGAGGGGCTGCAGGCCGGTAGCGTAAAAGCGCGTAGCTTGCGCGGAGTACTGTTGGCGACCTTGGCCGTGACGGTATTGAATCCCCAAGTGTATTTGGACACGCTATTGTTAATTCCTGCTATTGGTGCTCAGCAGGAGAGCGCGGGTGTGTTTGTCGCAGGCGCATCGACTGCCTCTGTTCTTTGGTTCAGCCTGTTGGCGTGGGGCGGGGCCGCGCTTTCGCCTTGGCTTTCCCGCCCGGTAGCATGGCGTACCATTGATGGGCTAATTGGTCTGATGATGGCGGTTATCGCAATACACTTAGCGCTGGGGTCTACGTTGCTCTGACAGGTCTCAAGGCTGACTAGAGGCGGCTGAAGTAGCTCTGCATAACGGCGATGACTTTATCTATATCGGCATCATCAATATCACGGTGAACAACAAAACGCGTGGCATAAAGTAGCTCAATCAAAATGCCATGCTCTTTCAGCCAAGCAGAGAGCGGCTGTACATGTTCGTCGGGAAAGTGCGCGAACACCATATTGGTTGCCTGAGCGGTAATCTCAACGCCAGGCAGTTTTGCTAAGCCTTCCGCCAGGCGTGCTGCACGGCGATGGTCGTCGGCTAAGTCAGCGATATGGTGCTCTAAAGCATACTGACAGGCGGCGGCAATAATGCCTGATTGGCGCATGCCGCCGCCGACCATTTTACGCCAGCGCCGTGCGCGGTCGATCAAGGCTTGCGAGCCCACTAAGGCAGAGCCGATGGGAGCGCCCAGACCTTTCGAAAAGCACAGCGACACGCTATCAAATGGCAAGCAGAGTTGCTTCAGTGGGGTATCCGTGGCTACTGCGGCATTAAACAGCCGTGCGCCGTCCAGGTGCGTTGCCAACCCCCGCTCACGGGCCAATTCAGTTGCTTTCAGCACATGCTCGGCGGGCAGCACTTTGCCGCCGATGGTGTTTTCTAGCGCTAGCAGCTTGGTACGCGCAAAGTGAAAATCGTCGGCTTTGATAGCTGCGCTTATTTTCTCTAATGGCAGGCTACCATCGGCGGCATTTTCAATAGGCTGCGGTTGAATGCTGCCTAACACCGCTGCGCCACCGCCTTCATAGCGATAAGTATGGGCTGATTGCCCCACGATGTACTCATCGCCGCGCTCGCAGTGAGCCATTAACGCTACAAGGTTGCTTTGTGTGCCGCTTGGAAATAGTAGCGCTGCTTCCTTGCCTGTCTGCTCAGCCAGCTTTTCCTGAAACGTGTTGACCGTTGGGTCATCACCCCATACATCATCGCCCACTGGAGCGGCCATCATGGCATCTTTCATGGCGGGGGAAGGCCGAGTCACTGTGTCACTGCGTAGGTCAATCATGCGAAACTCCTGTGATGACAAAAAACTCTTTTCGAGCATACTGCATGTCTAATCAGCGCGAAAAGCGAAACCTCAATACGTAGAGAAAGGACAGAGTCATGCTCGCCACCGACCTAAAGCTTCGTGCCCTGGAACGCAACGATCTGCGCTTTGTTCACGAGCTAAATAATAACCAGAGCATTATGTCTTACTGGTTTGAAGAGCCTTACGAATCATTTGATGAGCTGGAGGAGCTTTATAATAAGCACATTCATGACAACGCCGAGCGGCGCTTTGTCGCAGAGAACAGCGACGGACATGCCATCGGTTTAGTTGAGCTGATTGAAATTGACTATATTCACCGCAGCGGTGAGTTTCAGATCATCATCACGCCAGATCACCAGGGAAAAGGGTTTGCTCGGTCATTAATCCGTCAAGCATTGCACTACTCGTTCACCATTTTAAACCTACACAAAATATATCTGATTGTGGCGGTGGAGAACGTTAAAGCTATTCATCTCTACGAGGAGAGTGGCTTCATAGAGGAGGGGCATTTGGTTGAAGAGTTCTTTATCAACGGCAAATACCGTGATGTGAAGCGAATGTATATCTTGCAGGACACTTACTTAGCGCAGTTGGCTTGATAAACAAGACGACAACACCTCAGGCCGAAAACTAACCAAAGGCTGAGGCGTTGTTGCTTACTGCTGACTCATATAAGCAGCGATGGCGTCAAAAGCTGCGCGTTGCTGTTGGGCACGATTAGCCCAAACCTGCATCACATCCACTTCTACTGTCTGATCTTGAGCAGCGAAAGATGACATGGCGAGTACTCCTAATTCATTCAGAGGTTAAGGGACGGTTCAGCCATCATGGGCTCTAGTGACCCCAATTTAGTTATATATGGTTTTCTTTGTGCGACGCAGCAAGTTAACTGCGGGCTAAAGTCTATGCGCATTTCAGCCCTTAAATCTAGTCCTAAAGATGTAGGAGAATTGCTATGGTGTGTAAGAAATGGCTTACAAAATCAGTAGCTGATCACCTACATCATTGAATGGAAAAGATTTTCATAATATAAAAAAGCCGACTGAAAAAGTCGGCTTGTGTGGTTATTTTTTAGTCTATAGGGGAGAGATGGCGCTAAAAAAGCTTCTTTTAGCCGAAGTAGGTCGCTAATGCTTCATTAGCAGCATGCTGCCAGTGGGCTTGGCGGTGCCAAAAAGCGAGTACCTCGTCATCTTGTGTCGATAATCCAAATGTAGACATCATAAGGTGGTCCTCCTGTTGGGACACACTTAAAGTATAGACTATCCTTGTTGCGGTGCAGCATTTTAGCCGCTGATAACCAAAATAATTGGTGCGAAGTCTTATCTACTTAGCGTGGTATGCTGATGACATACCTATAACTAATCAATAAAACAACGAGTTATATTATGGTGCCAACAACTGTCGATTCTGACACTCTGTGCCCTGAACCTATCTTCCAAGACCGTTGGGTAGCAACACCACGTGGTCGCGTGTTTACTCGTACTTGGGAAACGTCTCATTTGCGCTCGGATGTGCCCATTGTGCTGCTCCATGACTCGTTAGGCTGTGTGGATTTGTGGCGTAGCTTTCCAGCGGCGCTATGTGCGGCGACCCAACGACGAGTGATTGCTTATGACCGTCTAGGGTTTGGGCGCTCCGACGCGTGCCTGACACCGCCACTGCTGAGCTTTATCGACGATGAACCCTCTACCAGCTTTGCAGCCCTTCAGAGTGCGTTTCAGTTAACGCATTTTATTGCGCTGGGACATAGCGTTGGCGGTTGCATGGCGGTGCACTGTGCAGGGCAGTATGTAGAGCAGTGCCAAGGCTTGATTACCATTGCAGCGCAGGCGGTAAATGAACCACGCACACAACAAGGTATTGAAGAGGCGCGGGCCGCCTTTCAAATGCCGGAGCAATTTGCCAAATTAGAAAAATATCACGGTAATAAGGCGCGTTGGGTACTGAACGGCTGGATAGACACGTGGTTACATCCAGCATTTGAACACTGGTCGCTTACGCCCGCTCTTCAGCACGTTCACTGCCCCACGCTGGTGCTTCATGGTGAAAATGATGAGTATGGTTCGCACCGCCAACCTGAACGCATCGCTCGCCATACCCGAGGTCCTGCGCACACTGAAATACTGCCGGGCGTTGGGCATGTGCCCCACCGTGAAGTGGAAGCCGTGGTTGTTCACTATGTGAGAGAATTTATTGAGCGGCTTACGCCATAAAACGACCATTACACAGGGAAAAGTGAGGAATACTATGCGCTTGCGAATTTTATCCGACCTTCATTTGGAGTTTTTTGATGGCGACCGCGAATTGCCCGAGGTAGAGGCCGATCTCGTTATTTTGGCGGGCGATATTCACCAGAAAACGGCAGGGCTTGCCTGGGCCAGGCAGCGGTTTCCAGCAATGCCTATTTTATATGTGCCGGGCAACCATGAGTTTTACGGTACCTGCATGCCGCTACTCCGTGAAGAGCTCGCCATCGAAGCCAAGCACTACAATATTGAGTTGCTGGATAATCGAGCGGTGACTATTGGAGGAGTGCGTTTTTATGGCACCACGTTATGGACTGATTTTGCGCTCTATGCCGATGACCCAACGCACAACCCAGCAGAGACCGACGCTAAAGCGTTGCGCTATATGCCCGATTTTAGCATCGTGACAACAGCTCCAGATCAGGTGTTTACCCCTCAAGCTAGCCAAGCATTACACGTTGAAGCACTTGCTTGGCTTAGCAATGAGCTTGAGCAACCCTTTGATGGGCCACGCGTTGTGATTAGCCATCACGCACCGTTACACAGCTGCATTCCTGAACAGTATTTGGGTGATGCATTGTCCCCAGCCTTTGCCTCCCACCTGCCTCAATTGATGGGCAAGATGGACCTATGGGTGCATGGCCATGTCCATGAGCCTGTCGATACTTTATATAACGGCACGCGCGTCATCGCTAATCCAGGCGGTTATCCCGATGAGTTTACGCCAGAGCTGTTTGAGCCGAGTTTGGTGGTGGAGGTTGATTGATAGGTCATTGAATTATCCTTCAATAAACCCTTTTGCTCTTGGATCCTGCATATAAGCCACGTTGAGTCGCCGCCAGGGCGTTGGTTGATGATCGGCAAAGAATAAATGTCCCGGCGACAGGGTAACTTTCCAGTCATCAGCCAGTTCACTCAATCGTTCAGGTGTTATCGCTGCCGGTGGCTTTGCCCACACAAACATCCCACCGGTCGGCTCGGTATAAACATCCCAGTTGGCACGTTTGAGCATCGCAAGCGCCATCGACATGTGGTTGGAAAGCCTAGTACTTAACCGTTCCGTCAGCTTTCGGTAACTACCGTTTTGAAGCATGGTGGTAATGACTTGCTCTGCAAAGCGTGAAGAAGAAATGCTGGTTAGCATTTTGATATCGACAATGCGTTGCACCATTGAAGAAGGCGCCGCGATATAACCAACGCGCAGCGAAGAGGAGAGGCTTTTTGAAAAACTGCCCAAGTAAATAACCCGGTTAAGGCCATCTAACGCAGCTAAGCGAGCACTTGGCGTATGTTGAAAGTCTGCGTATATATCATCTTCTATCAGTTTGAAATCGTACTGCTCGGCTAATTGTAATAAGCGATGCGCAATGGTGGGCGTTAGCGTTCCCCCTGTGGGGTTTTGAAAAACGCTGTTGGTATAAAAAAGGGTCGGCCGATGCTCTGCAAGTAATTCTTCTAAGCGTTCAAGATCAGGACCGTCGGCTAAGCGAGGCACGCCGATGACACGAACACGTTGCAGATGTAGTAGGCCAAATAGGTTGTAATAGCCTGGTGATTCGACGAAGACAACGTCTCCGGGTTCGAGAAGCAAGCGCACCAATAAATCTAGCGAATGACTGCTGCCGCTGGTGGTGACAATTTGCTGATGATTTGCCGTGATCGCTAAAAGCCGAAGTCGCTCTTGTATTAATTGGCGTAATGCCGTGGGGCCTTGGGGAGTACTGTATTCAAAAATGTCCGCGCGATTCATACGCGCAACTTGACGGATCGCATAGGTTAAATCATCGCTCTCCCGCCAATGACTGGGTAACCAACCACATCCAAGGGGCAGGGCCGTCTCATCGGCACTAAAAAGCCCCCAAAGCCCGTTGGTCACTTCCTGCAGTGGGCTAGAAGCTGTTTGGTGCTCGCTTGGTGGACTATCGGCAACAAAAAAACCTGCCCCTGGTTTTGAGCGCACCAACCCTGCGGCGATTAAACGCTCATAAGCTTCAATAGCCGCATTGCGGCTAACGTGATGTGTCGCAGCTAAATAGCGAATGGAGGGTAGGCGGCTGCCATTACCAGGTTTGTTTTGTTTAATCCAAGTGCTGATCGCCTCTTCAAGCTGCTGTGCAATAGGCGTGTTGGCATGCCGATCAACTGTTAACTTCATAGATAGTCCTGCTGGATCAACTGTTCATTAAAAAACCGGAACAGTGCCTCAATAATAGTGGCCCAGTGTATCTTACCCCGCTTGAATAAGCGTGCGAGCTTTATGGTTCTTTTAGCAATCTCTAGTGAGTTAATGCATGAACCAGTACAGCGCAGCCCGCCTAGCTTTCGGGCTATGTATGATCACCACGGCCGTTAATTTGCAGGCACCGCTATATGGTGCGTTGGCAGCGCAAGGCGGGGTTGGTGTTGGTGCCACGACAATTGCGTTTGCCTGTTACGTAGCAGGGGTAATGCCTGTATTGCTGGGGCTTAATGGCTTGGCCGAGCGGGTAGGTTACAAAGCAATCATTGTCACTGCGTTACTGCTTAATATGTTGGCCACTTGCCTGATGCTAATAGCGCCTAGCATCGTAATGCTCGGCGTGGCGCGTTTTCTACTTGGGGTGGGGACCGCGCTAGCATCCGCGGTGGCGCCAGCCTATATGCAACAATTATGGCAAGGCGATGATAAACAAGCTTCTACCAGTTACGTCACGATTAGCAGCGCGCTTGGCTTCGGTTTAGGGGCAGCGGTGACTAGCGTTTTTATCGTTACTACGCCTAGCTTAACGCCCCCCAGTTTGTGGTTATATCTATGTATTAGCGCTTTCGCATTAATAGGCGTGTTGACGTTGCGAAAAGGCATGCCTAGTGGGCCGAAAGGCAGCATGCTCCGTTTGCCTAGCTTCCCAAATGGAGCCATTCGGTTTGGCTTTGCGATCCTAATTGCCTGGGCCACGGTGGGGCTGGTGATTGCCATATTGCCTTCCGCTTTAGACCAGCATGGTTTAAGCGTTTGGAGTGGCTTTGCCGTTTTCGGTATTTGCAGCTGTGGCGTGTTATTTCAACCCTGGGCCAGAAAGTTGTCGTCATATCGGTCTACGTTATTGGGACTTGCGATTCTGCCACCGGCTTATGGGCTGATTGCTTGGGGAGCTATCGCGGGGCACTTACCCATATTGCTACTAGGTACGGTCATGGCTAGCAGCGCCTGTTACGGCTTTATTTACCTGGGCGGATTAAGTGGCGTGTTAGCCGTGGCTGGCCCATCTTCTACTCAAGCGAGCGCTGGGTATTTTCTAATGGCCTACATTGGTTTCAGTATTCCAGTGATCACAACGGGAGTGCTTATCGATGCCCTAGGGCATCGCGCGGCATTAACGCTATTTGGAGTTGCCTTACTGGGGGGAGTTGTCGCAACACTCTGGTTAGTTATCCAGAATCAACGAGAGTATCGCCAAGTGCTAATGGATTAGGCTGGCTGCGTGGTTCTTTAAGCAAATAGCTGACGAAACATTTAGTGGCGTTTTATATGCTGAGACTATTTAACAATAGTTGAAAGTTGCTGGCGTAGGGGCTTTGTTAGAGTCGGTGGGGTTAGGGAGTTTAAACCAGCTAAAACCCTGTAGCACAAAGACAGGTGTGGTTATTCCCGAAACAGTTCCGATAACAATACTGATAAAAACAACGCAGCAATGGAGCGCCACTTATGAGTGATACTAAGTTCGCCCAACAGGGTATGTCTTTTCGTGAAAGCGTCGAGCACATGGTGGATCACGCTATCGACATCATGGAGCTGGAAGAGGGTATTGGGAATGCTCTGAAGGTGTGCCAGAGCGTGGTGCAGGTATCGTTTCCGATTGATATCGATGGCAAGATTGAAATGTTTACTGGTTGGCGAGCCACCCACAGTGATCATCGTCTGCCCTCAAAGGGGGGTATTCGTTTTGCGATGATGGTCGACCAGGACGAAGTTGAGGCCCTAGCGGCGCTGATGACTTATAAATGCGCGATTGTCGACGTACCGTTCGGTGGTTCAAAGGGGGGGCTGATCATTGATCCGGGCAAGTACACTCAAAAACAGCTGGAAGCCATTACACGGCGTTTTGCGCGCGAGCTGATCAATAAAGGGTATCTAAGCCCTGCCGCCAACGTGCCCGCCCCCGATATGGGCACTGGGCCGCGTGAAATGGGCTGGATGGTAGATACCTACCGCCAGATGTTTCCTAATGACATCAACTACATGGGCGCGTTAACCGGGAAACCGGTCGAGCATGGTGGCGTGCGAGGGCGCAATGAAGCGACCGGGCGCGGGGTGCAGTATGCGTTGCGCGAACTTTTCCGTCATCCAGAAGAAATCAAGCGTTGTGGCCTGTCGGGAGGCTTGGCTGGCAAACGAGTCGTGGTGCAGGGGTTAGGCAATGTGGGCTATCACGCCGCCCATTTTC
The DNA here is from genome assembly GCF_014897875.1 of Halomonas sp. 3A7M. NCBI lineage: Bacteria > Pseudomonadati > Pseudomonadota > Gammaproteobacteria > Oceanospirillales > Halomonadaceae > Halomonas > Halomonas sp. 3A7M. The sequence continues at coordinate 69,127 of NZ_JABUZD010000164.1, read as the reverse complement.
TGCAAACCGAAGATGGCTGCTTGATTACTGCGATCATCGAACGTGATGGTGCCTTGGTTAACGACGATGGTTTAGATGTTAAGGCCGTGCGTGAGTATATTGCTGAGACCGGTGGCGTTAAGGGATACCCGGTGGCTGAATACCAAGAAGATGGCAGCAAAGCATTAGAGCGTGCCTGCGATATTCTTATACCAGCGGCATTGGAAGGTGTTATCAATGCCAAGAATGCACACCATATCCAAGCGCCGCTTATTGCTGAAGCTGCCAATGGTCCGGTTACCTATGAAGCCGATAAAATTCTTCAACAGCGAGGTGTCGAGATTATCCCCGATGCGTACTGCAACGCTGGTGGCGTAGTGGTTTCCTACTTTGAGTGGATTCGTAACCTCAATCACGTTCGCTTTGGCAGGCTCGATAAACGTTTTCATGAAGCACGTGGCCAGCACATTATTCAGGCGATTGAAGAATCAACGGGCCATAAGGTGCCAGAGCATCTGGCTGATGAGCTCGCCCGCGGCGCCGATGAGTTTGATCTAGTCCGTTCGGGGCTGGACGACACTATGCGTTTGGCGCTGTAAGAGATTATTCGCACCCGTAACGAAAACCCGAAAGTTAACGACTACCGCATGGCAGCCTATCTGATCGCCATCGAGAAAGTGGCCCGCCATTACCGGGATATCGGTGTTTAACAGAGGGTTATGTTCTCAAGCGGTTTATAACGGCAGTACTAGCATTTTAAGCGGCCCACAGGCCGCTTTTTAATGTGGCGCAGTTAAGCGTATTTCTTCACTAGCTGCCCGCAGGAAGGCGCTGCCCAGCGATCATCTTCGGTGAACACTACATCACAGACGACCGGCGAATAAATACGGCGTACTTCTTCATCAATCTGCTGGCGCAGGGCATCTTGATGGGCAAGCGTAGAGTCATGCAGTGCTTTGGGTAGCACCACGTGGACCATGATATACAGCAGACGGCCAGGGCGTACCATGCGTACCCGAACTTCCTGGGTGTCGATATCGGCAAGCCCGCGACCAACCGCCTGACGCACAGGCTCGGCGACTGTTTCGTCGGGCGTTTTATTGAGCAGTTCTCGCAGTGCCTGGGAGGCCATACGCACCGGTACGCCAAGGCATAGCAACACCACGGCCATCACCAGAAGTGAATCGACATAAGGGACAATACCGCGCCAGCCTAGACGCTCAAACAGCATCACCAAGCAGAACGCTGCTAACACGGCAGCCGAGATAACACTGTTCACCAACCAGTTAAGTTTGTCTGCAGCCACCAGCGGGCTACTAACGTGGCGCTGGCTGCGGTGCATTACCCAAGCGGTGAGCGAGCAAGCGGCGGTGGCAAACAGTGCGTAGATAACCGCAAGCCCTGCTGAGATCTCCCGCCCACCTGTCAGTAACGCAGCGATGGCGTCCACCAACGCAAAGATGGAAACGCCTAATATCAATAAGCCTTTGCATAGATTTACCAGCGACTCGAAGTAGCTGTAGCCAAACGGATAGGACTCGCTATCGGGGCGGCTGGCTAATTTGCTGACTTTGATAGTGACCAGCGCTACGCTGAAGTAGATAAGATTAAATGATCCATCCAGCAAAATAGCCTGGGAGTTAGACGCTAGTGTCGCAGTAATGCCTGCGCACCCAATCAGCAGTGCCATAAAGGCAGAAAACGCCAAGGTACTGGATTCTGTTTTCACGAACGTTTGCTCCGATATTGCCTACCCAAGAGTCTGGCAAGCATAGCAATATCAGTGGTCGCAGTGTCAGTGATTTGTTTATTCTAAGGCTATGGAGATAGTCTTTGATGCACTGATTTAGCACCCAAGGAGAGATGTGCTTATGCGCCATGCTGATGCTTTTTCCTTCAGACAAATTGCTCCGGAAGATGCCGCTGAACTATTGTTGTTCGAAGCCACTGAACGTGACTGGTTTGAGCAGCATATAGAGGCCAGAGCGGAGCACTTCTACACGCCGGAAGGTATTAGCCAGCATATTCATGAGTACTTGGCGTTAAATGCCCAAGGACGCATGAGGCCGCTTATTATCCAGTATCAAGGTGCGATAGTTGGGCGCGCCAACCTACGTGAGATAGAAAATGGTTACGCAAAGGTGGGGTATCGGATAGCGCAACATGCGTGTGGTAATGGGCTGGCGCAAAAGGCGCTGAACCATCTGATTAGCGAAGCTCGTTGCATTGACCAAATTAATACGCTCACGGCGACTGTTTCTCTAGACAATCACGCTTCACAGCGGGTCCTGACAAAGGCTGGGTTTGAAGTAATGGAAAAGCTACCTGAGTATTCGGTAGTAGCAGGTCGGAAGCTTGACTGTGTGATGATGCAAAAAACAGATGTCTAGTGTTTAGAAGCAAATGTATTGTTGTGAGACAGGGCTTTAGCTTTGGTTCGACACTTCGACGATGATTCAACTGATTTACCTGGTTATAGCAAGGGCGGCTACGCCGCCATTGCTCGTTAAATGCGGCCTCCTACATTAGATGATGAGCCTCGAGTGCCTGAATAAAATTAAGCGGGCACTGATCATGGGCGGCCACTGATTTAATGAGGCCTGAATACTCGCAAATGTATGCATAAGTACTTAATGGTCTGCCCTGGGATAGCTTGAAGCCTGCGCCAGGGACTGGCATGCCTAAGACGTTAATGAAAACAGCGCTGGCATTTTTTGCGCTTCTTGTTGAATGTTGTCGTCGACCGGTGTGTCGTAAGTCTTGAGCAGATAGCCCAATACCGAATAAAACCCCACCATCGCAATTAGGTCGATAACGGCCTTGCGTCCGATAGCCTCTGCGAGTTCTGCTTCTTGCTCGGGGGACAGCATCTTCTGGTCAAATAACGCATCCACAGCGTTGACGATAAGGCCATCAACGCCTTCAGGGCGAGTTCTAATGGCGTCGATTCGTGCAGTGGAGAATCCTAGAGCGAGTGCCCGGCTAACGTGATGAGCCCACTCGTAACGTGACCCCATGCGCAGGCCCGCGCGTAGAATCACCACCTCGGTTAATTCTGGCCCTAAGGCATTTTCCTTCACAACATGCTGACGCAAAGGTGCCCAGGCGTTAAGCAAGGCCGGGTGGTGGGCCATGGTGCGATAGACATTAAGCGCGCCGGCGAAGTCTTCGCGTAATTCAGCGACTTCGTTTGGCCAGTCGGCATCAGCAATAGGCGGGCAGGGAGATAGCGTCATCGGTGAGCTCCATTCAGATAGGGGACGTGCCATCACTCGGCGATGGCGGCGTTGATGGCGTCGGCAATACGCTCAATGATTAGGTCGACTTCATCGGCTTCAATAATATAGGGCGGTGCCAGCAAAATATGGTCGCCGTGAATGCCATCAATGGTGCCGCCCATCGGATAGCTGATCAGCCCTCGTGCCATGGCGTGTCGCTTAATCTTGGCGTGAATTTTTCGGCTCGGATCGAAAGGCGTTTTAGTGCCCCGGTCCGCCACCAGTTCGATACCGCGAAACAAGCCTCTTCCTCGAATGTCGCCAACATGCGGTGATGCACCAAGAATCGCTTCCAAGCCGCTGTGTAATCTCGCGCCCATGGCGTTTACATTGGCGAGTGTCTCAGGGCGTGCAATGATTTCAACCACTTTGTTAGCGGTGGCCGCAGCAACAGGGTGACCGATGTAAGTATGCCCGTGCTGGAACAGGCCAGAGCCGTTGGCAAAGCTGTCGTAAATTTTGTCGGACAGCATCACTGCACCGATCGGCTGATAACCCCCGCCCAAGCCTTTGGCTATTGTGACGATATCCGGTATGACGTCGTCTTGCTCGCAGGCGAAGACAGTACCGGTGCGACCCATACCGCACATCACTTCGTCGAGTATCAATAGCACGCCGTATTTGTCGCAAATCGCACGCACACGTTTAAAGTAATCCGCGACAGAGGCGACGGCACCAAGGGTGGCGCCTACAACGGGCTCGGCAACGAACGCCATGACTTCTTCAGGGCCGAGTTCGAGAATCTTTGCCTCGAGCTCGTCGGCAAGCCGAATAGCGTAAGCCTCTGGTGATTCCTCGGCGTCTTTTTCGCGATAGGCGTAGCAGGGGGAGACATGATGAGTTTCTGGCAGGATGGGCTGAAACTGCTTACGCCGCATCGCATTGCCACCGGTTGCCAACGCACCAATCGTGTTGCCGTGGTAACTCTGACGTCTGGCAATGATATGTCTACGCTGGGGGGCGCCAATTTCTACGAAGTACTGCCGTGCCATCTTCAGAGCCGCTTCAACGGCCTCTGACCCGCCTGACACGAGATAGACGTAATTCAATCCTTCAGGTGCCAAGTTAACGAGTTTTTCAGCAAGCGCTTCGGCAGCGTCGGTGGTGAAAAAGGAGGTGTGTGCGTAGCAGAGGTTATCAATTTGAGCGCGCATCGCAGCCAACACTTCCGGATGGGCGTGACCAACGCTGGTGACCGCAGCGCCTCCTGAGGCATCTAGGTATCGGCGCCCAGTGGTGTCTGTAATGTAGACGCCTTGAGCCGACGCGGCATGGGGGAGTGTTGGGCCGATACTGCGATGAAGAATACGAGTCATGGAAACGGTTCCTTAGGGTCACTTAGCGATGTGGGGACGCCATAAGGAGAAGATTGGCACAGTTTGGTCTATTGCTGCAACAATTGAATCATTTTTGTTTTTAGTGAAATATATAGATCATTGTTTTTTGACAACAGTAACGTTTAAATCGGCGGCTGTTTTAACAAGCCGTATAAGAGGCAACACACATGCCGCAGCGCGACCCTTTAAGGGAGCAGATTATCGCCCAGTACGATGCCATGTCGCCGCAGCTCCAGCAGGCGGCTCGCTACGTGCTGGAACACCCTGATGAGGTGGCACTGGTTTCTATGCGCGAGTTGGCGCGCCATGCGGCGGTGCAGCCTGCCACCATGACGCGGCTTGCAAAGTTTCTGGGCAAGCAAGGATACGATGATATTCGCGAGCACTATGTGGCAGCGCTGCGGCGGGGGAACGATGGTTTTGCCGCCAAGGCTCGCCAGCGAAACGAGGGGGCTAGAGCCTCGGCCAACGACAATATCGCCGCGCATATGCTGCATGGGCTGAGTGCTCAGATTTCTCAGCTCTGTGAGCCTGACTCACTGCAACGGTTGGAAGCCATCGCTAATACGCTGAAATCAGCTAGAAAAGTGTATGTACTAGGGTTGCGTTCATGCCACTCCGTGGCGTGGCATTTCCATTACGTTATGTCACTGTTGGGGGATCGCTCGGTTCACCTGGATGGACCGGCAGGAACCGGCGGCGATTCACTAATTCGCGCCACGCCCGAAGAGGCCTTGCTGGTTGTCTCCGTCAAACCTTACGCAGTAGCGACACTGGAACTGACGCAGTTGGCAAAAGACAAGGGGCTGACGATTCTGTCGATCACCGATAGTGAAGTATCGCCACTGGTCGGGCTGTCAGAGCAGACGATTTTTTGCCCCACGGAAAGCGACAGCTTTTTCCATACGTTAACGCCCGCCTTAGCCATCTCAGAAGTACTGTGCACCTTATTGGCAGAAGATGATCGATCACAGACACTCGATGCGCTGCAGCGGGCAGATGAACATTTTTTGAGCTTGAATACCTACGCGAGTGCTATTCCTCGCCGGGAGTAACGTCATCGTAAAGCAGCTGTCAGTTACCCCTCCACCCATACCTCCTCGCCCCTAAATGCGACTTTCCAGGTACGCAGCTTGATGTTCTCATCTTCTAAGCATTGGCCATCTTCAAGGCGAAAATGCTGCTTATAGAGTGGCGAGGCAACCACTGGATTGCCTTTAACATCACCGATAATGCCGCGGGCAATGACGTTAGCGTTAGAAAACGGGTCAAAATGGTCGAGGGCGTAGAGTTCTTTCTCCTGTCCTTGGGAGCGCTGCCTCGGTAAGTAGAAAATGGCCACTTGGGCAGGGCCTTCTGACGTGTTCAACCAAGCAGCGACGCCGGAAAATTCTACTAAGTCAGCTTTAGTGCAGAGCGGCTGCCAGGTGTCGGTGCTTACGGTGTGTTTGAGTGCGGTCGCGGTCATCAGTTACCTCGTTGGCGTTGTCTGGTTGGGGCATTAGTGTTTAAGCGGGACGTAGCTGGCCGCGCTCGGAGGTCATAATGATCGACGGATCCGGGCGGTCGTCGTTGACGAAGCTGCGGAAGCGCTTGAGCTTCTCTGGGTCGCTGATCGCGTCGGCCCATTCGCACTGGTAGGTATCCACCACGCTTTGCATCTGGCGCTCCAGCTCGTCGTTGATGCCTAGGCTATCTTCCAGAATCACCTCTTTGAGGTACTCCAGGCCGCCATCGAGGTTTTCGCGCCACACCGAGGTGCGCTGCAGGCGGTCGGCGGTACGCACGTAGAACATCAAGAAGCGGTCGATGGTGCGGTAGAGCTGCTCGTCATTCAGGTCGGTAGCAAATAGTTCAGCGTGGCGGGGGCGCATGCCACCGTTACCGCACACGTAGAGGTTCCAGCCGTTTTCGGTGGCAATAATGCCGATGTCTTTGCTCTGGGCTTCGGCGCACTCGCGGGTGCAGCCGGAAACGCCAAACTTGATCTTGTGCGGTGAGCGTAGGCCCTTGTAGCGGTTCTCTAGCCAGATCGCCATACCGACGCTGTCCTGCACGCCGTAGCGGCACCAAGTGCTGCCGACGCAGGATTTAACCGTGCGCAGCGATTTACCGTAGGCGTGGCCGGTCTCGAAACCTGCAGCAATCAGCTCTCCCCAGATATCCGGCAGGTCTTCCAGGCGGGCGCCGAACAAGTCGATACGCTGACCACCGGTGACCTTGGAGTAGAGGCTGTATTTTTTGGCCACTTCGCCTAGCACGATGAGTTTGTCTGGGGTGATCTCACCACCGGCCACACGCGGCACCACCGAGTAGGTGCCGTTTTTCTGCATGTTGGCCATAAAGGTGTCGTTGGTATCCTGCAGAGGAATATGCGCCGCGTCGGTGATCGGCTCATTGAAGCAGGAGGCCAGAATAGACGCCACCGCGGGCTTGCAGATGTCGCAGCCCAGGCAGTGGGTGTCTTGATTGCCGTGTTTTTCGATCAATTCGCTGAAGGTTTTGATGCCTTCTACGCGCACAATATCGTAAAGCTCCTGGCGGGTATGGGCGAAGTGCTCGCAAATCGATTTATCAACCTCTACGCCGCGGGCTTCTAGCTCATGATCGACCACGCTTTTGAGCAGCGCGGTGCAGCCGCCGCAGCCGGTGCTGGCTTTGGTGGCCGTTTTGACGCCGCTTAGATCCACCGCGCCCGCATCAATAGTGGCGCAAATATCGCCCTTGGTGACGTTGTGACAAGAGCAAATGGAGGCGGTTTCCGGCAGTGCGCCGGGGCCGAGAGTTGGCGCGGCGCCGCTGCTTTGCGGCAGAATCAATGAGGCGGGCTCGTCGGGCAACTCAATGCCGTTGGCGTAGTACTGCAACAGCGTGTCGTAAACGCTGTTATTGCCCACCAGCATGGCGCCGAGCAGCTTTTTACCGTCGCTGGAGACCACCAGTTTGCGGTACTCCTGTTTGATCGGGTCTAGGTAGCGGAACATGCGTGCGCTGGGGTTTTGATTGCCATGGGCGTCACCAATCGAGCCCACATCCACGCCCAGCAGCTTGAGCTTGGTGCTCATATCCGCACCGCCAAACTGGGTATCGCCACCGGTCAGCGTCGAAAACGCTGCTTTGGCCATTTGATAGCCGGGGGCGACCAGGCCGAAAATACTCTGGTTCCATAGCGCCACTTCACCAATCGCCAGAATGGCCGGGTCGCTGGTGAGGCACTGGTTATCCACTACCACGCCGCCGCGCTCACCAATCTCCAGCCCGCAATCCCTGGCCAACTGGTCGCGGGGGCGAATACCTGCCGAGAACACAATCAGGTCGGTTTCCAGTACCTTGTCGTCTTGGAAAACCATGCGATGGCGGCTCGCCTTGCCATCTTCAATACGCTGGGTGGCACGCTCGGTGAGCACCTGTACGCCCAGGGCTTCAATTTTTTCGCGCAGCAGCTCACCACCTTCGTTATCTACCTGCATCGGCATCAGGCGTGCAGCGAACTCTACAACGGCCGTATCCAGGTTCAAACCGCGCAGGGCGTTAGCCGCTTCGAGACCTAGCAGGCCGCCGCCCACGACCACGCCGGTGGTAGCATTTTCGGCGGCCGCCTGGATGGCGTCCAAATCGTCTAGAGTGCGGTACACCAAGCAGCCATCGCGGTCGTTACCGGGAATCGGTGGCACAAAGGGGAACGAGCCGGTAGCCAGCACCAGGCGGTCGTAAGGGTAACGACCTTGTTCGGTGACCACCTCTTGTGAGTTGCGATCGATCTCAATCACAGCCTCGCCAGTGCGCAGTTCCACACCACTGGTGGCGTAGTAATCCGCTTCGCAAAGCGCGAGCGAATCGGCATCGCGGCCGCTGAAGTATTCGGAGAGATGTACACGGTCATAAGCGCGATGGCGCTCTTCGCCAAACACGGTGACCTGATAGCGCTCAAGGGCAGCATTATCGACGAGCTGCTCGACCAGATGATGGCCGACCATGCCGTTACCAATAATAATAAGCTGTTCGGGAGTTGCCAGTTTTTGGGTAGACATTATGCCACCTCTGAGGTCGGTAGATGGGAAGGGGCGTTCTGCTGGTCAGCCATGCCCGCCTGGAGCACATCGACATCAGCGGCACCAAACAACAAGGCTTGGCGGTAAGCGTTGAGATCGGTACCCGTGAGCGCCTGCTCGAAGTACCAGGGGCCTTGGCTGGTGTCGCCGTAAAGCACCGCGCCTTCAATCTGGCCGTTGCGCAGCAGCAGGCGGCGGTAGTCGCCGCGCTCAAGGTCGTGGTAATTCAGTACTTCATGCTCGGCGCTGGCCTCGGTGGGCCCAAAGGCGTAGAGCGCCACACCGCTGACTTTGAGTTTGGTGGCGCTGGGGGCATCTGTGTAGCCTTGGGAATGCGTGCCGCACAGCGTCGCGGCGAGCACCTCTACCTGTCGCCAGATCGGCTCCACTAAACCGTAGGTGGTGCCATCGAACTGGCAGCACTCGCCCAGCGCTGAGATCGCCGGGTCGCTGGTGGTGAGCCATTCGTCCACCACGATAGCTCGATCCGTGCACAGACCTGCCTGGCGGCCAAGTTCCGCATTGGCCGTAATACCCGCGGCAATGATCACGCTGGAGGCGTTCAACTGGCGGCCATCGGCAAGATGCACCTTGGCGACTCGGCCCTGGGCGTCGCTCTCTAGCCGCGCTAACTGCGCGCCAGTGATGATCCGTAAACCGCGCTGAGTGAGGGTGTCTTTAAGTAAGTGAGCAGCGGTAGCATCCAGTTGGCGGTTCATCAGCCGCTCGCTGCGCTGGAGCACACTTACGTTGATGTCGCTGCCGCGTTTACGTAACCCCTCAGCCGCTTCAAGGCCCAGCAGGCCGCCGCCAATCACCACTGCATCACCGCCCTGTTGAGCGATGTCGCTAAGTGCATCAGCATCTTGCAAGTCACGAAAGCCGTGTACGCCGTCAAGCTCAATACCGGGAACATCGGGCAGCGCTGGGCGCGAGCCGGTGGCGATGACCAAATGATCGTAATCAAGCGATCGGCCGCTATCGGTGGCCAACGTTTGGCTTGCGCGATCAAGCGTCACGACCTTTTCACCCAGTATCAGCGTGACGACCTGTTCTGCGTACCACTGGGCATCGCGCAGGGTAAGTGCATCCTGCTGCATTTCACCGGCCAGCAGTGGCGAAAGCAGAATACGGTTGTAAGCAGGGGTTGGTTCTGCACCAATCACCGTGATTCGCTGTGGGCGTGTGGGCTGTTTTACCAACGCCTCGATGAGACGATGGCTTGCCATGCCATTGCCAATGATCACCAGATGGTCGTTGGGTGAGCACCGGGAAGTAGTTTCCATGGGCGGCTCCTCTGTGTCTTTGCGGCTGCTTGAGCACCAAACAAAAAAACGCCCCTGTCGTGCACCTCTTTGCAAAGCATTGCAAAAGCGTGCGTAACAGGGGCGTCGTTGCCCGATTGCGTTGTTTAAAAAAACGCGCGACAACCGCCATTGGCTGTCAGCTGATTAAAAACCTTACGCTGTCTGAAGCAAGGAGCTAGCCAACTGGCCATATGGAATATTATTTTTAAATAACTTCAGCTATTTAGATGTGGTTTATGGAAGGTCGGTGACACGACTCTTCGAATAGACTGCACGGTGATGGTGCGAAAAGGGAGATGGCGTGCACTCTCACACACCGTTTAGCGCGTGCAGAGTATAAAAAAGAACGTTGTGTGATGGTTTTTTATTTTTTAAGTTTTTGTTTTTAAATGATTAAGTTTAATTTTTTCAGTTTCCGGCTCGGCTTTTGCAATTTCCAAGGCAATAAGTAAGTTAACAAGCAATAAGCACTCATTGCTAGGCGATGGCAGAGAACAATTCCAAAGCTGTTAGAAAAATAACGAGCCGTTAGAAAATGTGTCGCTGTTAGAAATTTGGCAGATGTAGAAGTCTGTAGTGGTAAAAGCTAGTTTGCACCGCTGAAGGTGCGCTGTGGCAACGACGTCCAGCCCTCTTCTCTCAATGTGTTTATAAAGCGCATTAGAGAACGGGACTGGGCGTTTTTTTATGCTCGGCATTTATATACGTATATACGGCGTTCAGGCTCGACCCGAGGAGGTGTTATGCGAGGGGCAAAAGCAGGGCAGCAGTCCACAACGACGCAGCAAGCCAAAACCACATGTCCCTACTGCGGCGTTGGCTGTGGCGTGACGGCAACCGTTGAAGCGGGCACGCTGAGCGCTGTCGAGGGCGACCGCGGGCACCCGGCTAACTACGGGCGTTTGTGCGTCAAAGGTTCTGCGCTACATGAAACCTTGGGACAGCAGGGGCGGTTGACGCACCCTCGCGTCGATGGGGTTGAGGTCTCCTGGGACACCGCCCTAAGCACCACTGCGGAACGCTTAAACATTCTGCGGGCCGAGTATGGCCACCACAGCGTGGCAGCGTATCTTTCTGGTCAGTTGTTAACTGAGGATTACTATGTTGCCAATAAACTGTTTAAAGGCTTTTTGGGCACGCCTCATTTAGATACTAACTCGCGGTTGTGCATGGCCTCAGCGGTGGTGGGTTACAAGCGCGCCTTCGGCGCGGATGCGGTGCCGTGTAACTATGAAGATTTGGAAGAGGCGGAGCTGATCGTGCTGGTGGGGTCCAACTTGGCTTGGAATCATCCGGTGCTCTATCAGCGGATTAAGGTTGCTAAAGAGCGCAATCCGCTGATGCGTTTGGTGGTGATCGACCCACGCGTCACCGATAGCTGTGAAATCGCCGATCTCTACCTGGGGATTAAGCCAGGCAGCGATGCTTATCTGTTTAACGGCCTGCTGGCGTGGATGGCGCAGCGTCGCAAGCTCGATACCCTCTATCTTGAGCGCCACACCGAAGGGTTTGACGATGCCCTGGCGGCGGCCCAGCAAACCGCGGGCTCGGTGGCGGAGGTAGCGGCGGCCTGTGATGTCGACCCCGAGCGCCTGGAAACCTTCTATTACTGGTTTGCCAGCCAGCTGCATGTGGTCACGCTTTACTCCCAGGGCGTCAACCAGTCTTCAAGCGGCACCGATAAGTGCAACGCGATTATTAACTGTCATCTAGCGGGTGGCAAAATTGGCTTGCCGGGGGCAGGGCCATTCTCGATTACCGGCCAGCCCAATGCCATGGGAGGGCGCGAAGTAGGTGGGTTGGCCAACCAGCTAGCCGCGCATATGGATTACCACACTCCAGGCGCCCTCGATCTGGTCAGCCGCTTCTGGACTACCGATAGCTTGACGCCGATCCTGCCGCAAGGGCCCGGCTATAAAGCAGTAGAACTATTTGAGGCTATTGAGCGTGGCGAGATAAAAGTGCTGTGGGTGATGGCCACCAATCCTGCTATCAGCCTGCCCGATGCTGCGCGGGTGCGCGCTGCGTTGGAAAAGTGCCCACTGGTGATTGTTTCCGAGTGCGCTGCCCATACCGACCTGCTGCCTTATGCCGACATTGTGCTGCCTGCCTCGGGGTGGTCGGAAAAAGATGGCACCGTGACTAACTCCGAGCGGCGCATTTCTCGCCAGCGGGGCATGCTGCCGCCCCCAGGTGAAGCCCGCCACGACTGGTGGATAATGTGTGAGGTGGCGAAACGGTTGGGGTTTGCCGAGGCGTTTAGCTATGCGCACCCTTGGGAGATTTTCGACGAGCACGCTCGCCTCTCAGGGTTTGAAAACGGTTCGGTGCCTGATAGCCCGCAGCGGTTGTTTGATATCTCAGGCTTAATAGGGCTGGGCCGGGAGGGTTACGACGCCTTAGCACCCATTCAATGGCCGGTCACAAAAGCCGCACCCCATGGCACTGCTCGGCTGTTTGAGGATGGCGAATTTGCCACCGCCAATGGTCGCGCCAAGTTGCTGGCGATTCATCCCCAAGGGCCTGAACAGGCGCTGAGTGCCGCTTATCCGCTGCGTCTGAACACCGGCCGGATTCGTGATCAGTGGCACACCATGACCCGCACTGCACGCTCACCTCGGTTAATGAATCACCGTGCTGAACCCTTTATGGATGTGCATCCAGAGGATGCCCGCACCGCCGGTGTTATGGATCAAGGGCTGGCGGTGTTAACCGCCGCGAAAGGTGAATTTCGTGCTCGGGTGCGGGTCTCCAATGCCCAGCGCCGCGGTGAGGTCTTCGTACCCATCCATTGGACTGACTGCTTTACCCAGCAGGCCAGAAGCAGCGTGCTGATTGACAGCATTACCGATCCGCTCTCTGGGCAGCCGGAATCGAAACACGGCGCCGTAGCGCTGGCGCCGCTTGCTACTGATTGGCAGGCCACCCTATTGGTTGCCGAAGGGGCAGCGCAGTCAACACCTTGGTGCACCAGTGCCTACTGGACACGTATTCCCATGCGCGGCTGCCAGCGCTGGCAGCTTGCCAATACGCAGTCGGTTAGTGACTGGTTGGCGCTGTTGAAAACGTGGCTGCCCGGCGATGTATCGGTCGTCAGCCAAGACCCCACTAACGGGCGACTGCGCGCCGCCTGCGTGGAAAACGGTCAGTTGCGCTGGTGGCTGATGGTCGGCCCGCCCAACGAGTTGCCAGGGTTAGCGTGGCTGGAAGCGCGCTTTAACGAAGCGGCACTGACCGATACCCACCGCCGCCGCCTATTAGCTGGCTGCGACGACGGCGCCACGGATACCGGCCCGGTGGTCTGCAGCTGCCATCAAGTAGGCCAAACCACCATCGTCCATGCCATCCGTGAGGGCGACATCAGCGTAGAAGCGTTGGGCGCTAGGCTTGCCTGCGGCACCCAGTGCGGTAGCTGTATTCCCGAATTGAAATCACTGATTGAAGAGGAGCGGCCCAATGCCCGCACTAAGCAACCCCTTGCTACTGAAGTGGTTTAACGCCGTGATACGGTTGTCACACCGCGTGCTAACGCCGTGGGTTCAGCAGGCTGCGGACAGACGTTTGCCATTGTGTGGGGAGTGCCGCGCCGGGCAGGTTACTTGGGCGGCGCAACATAGGCTTGCTTACCAATCGGCGCTAAGCGAAAATCGTCAGTTACCCGCTTGGGTGGATGAAGTGCCCAACAAGGTTCTGCATCCTAACTCTCACTACCGTTATCTGGCGCTTTCGGCGTTTGTCTTTGAGCTTCGCTCGCCAAGCCCTGGGATACTCAATCGCGCTAGACAGCCTCTACTGAGCGTGAATCATTACTCATCACTGAGAGGAGCGTCCACATGCGTGCGCTAAGCAAACAACTGACCCAGAAATGGCTTGAGGCCTTTATGCGCCTCAGTCAGCGGGTATTAGCGCCCTTTGGTCGCGAGTCAGCCGAGCGCTTACGCCTCCCTCTAAGCGGTGAGTGCCGTTCTGGAACGGTGTATTTAGTCGGTGCAGGAAGCGGCGATATGGAGCTGCTCACTCTGAAAGCGGCGCGACTGTTAATGCAGGCTGATGCGGTGGTCTATGACCGTTTAGTGGGCGATGATGTGCTGGGGCTGATACCGCCAGGTACTGAACGCTATTACGTGGGGAAAGCAAGCGGGCATCACAGCGTGCCTCAGGATGAGATAGGTGCATTGATCGTCTCGCTTGCTCAGGCGGGTAAGTCGGTTGTACGTTTGAAAGGTGGCGACCCAGGCGTATTTGGGCGTATGGGCGAAGAACTGGGGGCGCTAGCGAATGCCTCAATATCTGCTGAAATAGTGCCAGGTATTACCGCTGCCTCGGCGGCCGCTGCGGGGATGGGGATCCCACTAACAGATCGTGGCCATGCCCAGCAGTTGCGCTTTATTACGGCGCAACTGTGCCGGGAAGGCGGTACGCCGGACTGGGCAACCCTTGCCCGTCAGGATGAAACCCTAGTGTTCTATATGGGGCTTTCCAAAGTAGATGCTATCTGCCACGGCCTTCGCCAAGCGGGCCTGCCCGATACGTGGCCCATTATGTTGGTAGCAAACGCTAGCCAGCCTGAACAGCAATCCTTAGTGGGCACGTTGGCGGACATGCCCGCGCGACTCGCTGCTCAACCGTTACCCTCACCGTGCCTGATTATGGTGGGCAGCGTGGTGAGCATGGTGGCGGAAAGTCCTGCCGCGAGCACGTTAACCACCCATAGTGATTAAGCGTCGGCGTAAGCATCTTGGGAACTTGGCCGATCTCACTGGGTCATACAAGCGGCAGGAACCAATAGGACGGCGGCCACAGTGGGACTAGGTAAACTACTGCGCCGCCCGAGGCGCATTTGTTAATGTCTATTTTATAAAGGCTATTTTTAAAACTGTTTTTCAAATACTGTTTTTTCAAAGACTGAGGTGTACACCGTGAAAAAAGGCAAGATACGCGATAACGCATTGAAAGCGCAGCTGCGAACGCCTATGTTCAAAATGCAGCAGCAAACACCGAAAAAAGGTAAGGGTAGTTACTCCCGTAAAAGTAAGGGTGACGGGCGAGGGTATCGCCAAGCCGCTTGAGCAGGCGTTTTGGCGATGCCTTCCCCAGGCATCTTATTGCTCGGCCTGTTTACCGAGCAACTCTCATCAGCTTCGCCGACCTATTGGGTCGGCTTTTTTAATGGGATTTGATGGGCGCGCATTAAAACGCCCCGGCCACTTCCTGTGACCGGGGCGTTGGCTATGTCAGGCTGCTCCCGCAGCGTGGACACGTTTCATAGGCATCGCGGGTTTCGGCCTGGTGGCGTTGGTTGCGCTGACTTGGTTCCTCTACACCGTGAATAGATACCAGTTGGCCCTGCTCCCAACGTAAGCCAATATCTTTTAACAGGTGCGAGTTGTGGAGACGTGGGTCTTCGTAAAGACGCCGCTGGGTACGATAGTGCTTAACAGCGTTGAGTAGTTTGCGGGTAATTGTTGCTACTGCCATGGGGGCGGTCTCCTGGGTTAGGAGGCCGGGCAACATCGCGATCAGGGAGTATCAAAGGTAACGATAAAACACATGGCCGCGACATCTGCCGCGGCCAATTTTCTCACTACATTTCTGGCGCGCGACAACAATAAGCCGATACCGAATTATTAATAACTCGGTGCAGCTTATTCATTCGAGTCGCGGGGATTTGCCAGCGCATGAGAAGGTCTCTGAGAAAGTCTCGTTAATAAAAATAAAGCTACTTTTTAAAAGCAGTCTTTATCTTTTAACCGATGCTTATAGGAGCGTCAACTGTTCAGTTAACGATAACCCTTGGCTTGAAGCCGAAACAGTTTTGCATACCGACCATTATAAGTAAGCAGTTCTTCATGGGTGCCGCGTTCAGTAATACTCCCTTGGTCAATCACAATGATCTGGTCTGCGCTGCGCACTGTCGAAAAACGGTGGGAAATTAAGATCGTCATTTTATCGTGGCTATGCTCGCGAAAGCGGGCGAATACTTCGGCTTCCGCTGCGGCATCCATCGCTGCGGTAGGCTCATCCAATACTAAAATATCGGCATTGTGACGCATATAAGCGCGTGAAAGCGCTACTTTCTGCCACTGACCACCCGAGAGTTCCTGGCCATTTTTAAACCAACGTCCTAGCTGAGTTTGGTAGCCATGTGGCATGCGGTCGATAAAGCTATCCGCCATGCCATCGTGAGCGGCTTGCTGCCAGCGTTGTTGGTCATCAAAGACTTGGGTGTCGCCAACTCCAAGGTTTTCGCCAACAGAGAGTTGGTAACGCACAAAATCCTGGAAAATAACTCCAACCCGCGTCCGTAATGCCTGGGTATCCCAGTGCTTTAGGTCACTACCGTCCAGCAAAATTCGCCCTTTGGTCGGGTGGTAGAGCCGCGTTAATAGCTTAATCAGCGTGGTTTTGCCCGAGCCGTTTTCCCCGACTAATGCAATACTTTTGCCCGGCGCTAAATGTAGCGAAATATTGTGCAGTACGTCGCTGCCACCGGGGTAGGCAAAGCTGACATGTTCGAAGCGTAACCCATCACCTGGCGTTACACCTTTGGTGAGGTGGCCTTCTTCACCTTCGGTGGGTTGCTCGAGGTATTCGTAAAGATTGGAAAGATAGAGGTTGTCTTCGTACATACCGCTAATAGCAGTCAAACTTGCCGAAAGGGCGCTTTGGCCTTGTTTAAATACCATCAAATACATGGTCATTTGGCCAAGGGTAAGTGCTCCCGCGACAGTTTCAATCACTACCCAGGCGTAGGCAGCGTAAAATGTCAGCGTGCCTAACAGGCCAAGGATAAATCCCCAGCCTTCACGACGTAACGTTAGGCGGCGATCTTCGGCAAATAGTTTGGTAAAGATATCCCGGTAACGCTGGAGAAACAGACCTTCTAAGCCAAAGAGCTTTACCTCTTTGATACTGTCTTCCCGAGCAAGAACCGTTTCTAAATAGATCTGCATACGGGTTTGCGGTGAGCGCCAGCGAAATAGCCGAAAGGCATCGCCGGAAAACTTCGCTTCTGAGAGAAACACGGGCAATGCTCCCACCACCAAGATGAGTAACGCCCAGGGGGAGAACTGCACCAGTAGAAACCCAAAACTAGCTAGTGAAATAGCATTTTGTAGCAACCCAAAGGTTTTATTCACCAGCGCGAGCGGGCGCGTAGACGCTTCCCTCCGTGCCCGAGTGAGCTGGTCGTACAATTCTGAATCTTCAAACTGGCTGAGTGACAGCGTGCCCGCTTTCTCTAGAATCATCACATTAACTTTCTGGCCCAGCAGCGCACGCAGTAGCGATTGCTGGGCCGAAAGGCCACGTTGTGCCAGGGCAATAAACGCAATAATCAGCCCTTCCAAGGCGACTAAGCCTAATACAGGCGTTAGTGTTTCCCAGAGGTTGGGCGAACTCGCCGCCTGGTAGCTTTCCATCGCCGCCACGACGCCATCTACAATCAGTTGGCCGACCCAAGCGGCCACGGCAGGTAGAACCCCTGCCACTAAGGTACATAGCGCTAAGCCCAGCATCATCCAGCGTGAGGTTTCCCACACGAGTGCAAGCGCTCGCCGACTATAGCGGAACACACTAAAGAAACCGCTCAGCGGTGAAGTAGAGGCAGTATCGGACGGTAATGGTGGCATAGTGAGACAGGCAAGTACCTAGCAAGAAAAAGAGTGCCATGATGCGACGCTTTGGCGTTGATAGCCAGCCCACTGCTGTGCAGTGCGTAAACTGCACAGCAGTAGGTGGAGATTGGGCAGTCTTGCAAGGTGGATATTGAAAGGTCGTGGTGAACGTTGGGTGAACGAAAATTTAAAGAGGCAGTACCGCGCCATCGGTGCGCGGCTCGGTACCGCCTTGGAGCACACCGCTGTCAGAGTCGCGTAGAATGATTTGACCCCGGCCAAAAGTAATCGAGTCGGCGACTTTAACGATGTGATGCCCGCGGCGGGCTAGGGCAAGTGCTAAGTGGTTGGGGAAATCGGCTTCGACCTCAATTGTTTTGCCGTTGGTCCACTTCCAGCGCGGCATATCCAGTGCTGCCTGTGGGTTTAAGTGATCCTCTAGCATCGCTGTTACTACCTGCACATGACCTTGAGGCTGCATGTAGCCACCCATCACGCCAAAGGGCCCAACAGCTTGGTTATCTTTGGTAATAAAGCCGGGGATGATAGTGTGGTAAGTGCGTTTGCCGGGGGCTAACGCGTTGGGATGTTGTGGATCAAGGGAGAATGACCAACCACGGTTTTGCAGGCTGATACCGGTGCCAGGCACGACCATTCCAGAACCAAAACCTTCAAAATTGCTTTGAATGAATGACACCATATTACCGTCATCATCCGCTGTTGCTAGGTAGACGGTGCCGCCCTTTAGCGGATTGCCATGGGCCGGGTTAATGGCGTCTTGGCCAATAAGGCCTGCGCGTTGCGAGAGGTACTCGCTCGATAGCATTTGCTCAACGCTGGGTTGCATTGCACAGCGTTCAGTAATGTAGCGTAAGCCATCTACGTAACCCAGTTTTGTTGCTTCGATACGGCGGTGAAGGGTTTCCACCGGATCTTTCGATTGGTCATCTAGTGACTCAAGTATCCCCAGCGCTTGGAGCACAATTAACCCGCTGCCGTTGGGGGGGATTTCCCAAATATCATGGCCCCGATACCGGACACTGATGGGTTTGACCCACTCCGGCTTGAATGCTTGTAAATCTTCTTTGCGTAAGAAGCCGCCATGCTGACGTGAAAAGGCATCCATCGCATCTGCTAGGCTTCCTTGATAAAACGCATCTGCATGGCTGTTGGCAATTTCACGCAGCGTTTTTGCCATATCTGGAGAGCGCCAAACATCACCCGCTTTGGGGGCGTGCCCGTTGGACGTAAAGTGCGTAAACCAGGGGGTAAACTCTGCTGCTTGGTATTGACCATAGCGCTTTACGGCGCGTTCCCATAGCTGACTCGCTACTGGAGATATAGCAAAACCTTCTTCGGCTAATTCTATTGCTGGTGCTAACAACTGCTCAAACGGCAGTTTACCAAAACGCTCTGAAAGCGCAGCCCAAGCGCCAGGCGCACCCGGCACGGTGACCGGGACTAATCCATGGGCAGGCATTTCCTCATGGCCCAAGGCCTTAACGGCATCACATGAAATACTCTTAGGAGCAGGGCCGCTAGCATTGAGGCCATGTAGCTCACCTTTTACCCATACCAGAGCAAAGGCATCGCTACCGATACCGTTCGAGGTAGGCTCAACAACGGTTAACGTAGCGGCTGTCGCAATGGCAGCATCAATGGCATTGCCGCCTTTGCGTAAAATATCAACACCTATCTGTGCCGCAAGCGATTGAGATGTCGCAACCATCCCGCGTTTGCCAAAGGTAACCATGCGACGTGAAGCGGAAGGGTAATAGTGTGGATCAGTGTGCATGCCAGTCCTCGCATTTTTTGTTAGCTAATAAAAAGAGCGCCATAAGCTAAAGCACCCATAACCACAAAGGCGGGATGCATGTTGAAGCGTAACAAGGCGATAGCAGCCGCTATGCCGATAATCAGCGTATGGATAGCCCCGCTGGTGTTAAGGCTTTCGAGTAGAAAGCCCAAGGTTAACCACGCCATCATGATGGCGATGACTGGGCGTACCCACTGGCTCATACGCTTGACACGGGGAGAGTCACGGTGACGGTAAAGTAGCCCCAGTGCTCCTAGCATCAACAGTAAAGAGGGAATAACCGTCGCGGAAACAGCTACAAATGCGCCGCCAACGCCTGCGATGTCATAGCCAATATAGCCCGCCATTTTAGTTGCAATAGGGCTGGGGAGGGCGTTGCCCAAGGCGAGTGTTTCGGCGAACTCCTGAGAGGTCATCCAGCCATAACGGCCAACCACCTCGGCTTCAACAAGAGGAATAATCGCGGGGCCACCGCCATAGCCAATAATGTTAGGAATAAAAAACGCTAAGAAAAGCTCCCAATAAATCATGCTGAGCCCTCGACGCGTTTTTTAGCCGTTGGACGCAGTAAGGCTGTTAATAGGATGGCACCAATGACCCAGCCAGGATGCACACCCAGCCAATAAATTAATCCACCTGCAATAACTGCCATTAGTGCGCTTGCAAGCCAGCCAAGAGCTGCTTGAGATTTGTCGAAAAAATCCCAGGTTAATTGCCCCATCATGATCATAACGACAGGGATGACTGCCTGCCCCATGCCGCGTATCCAGGCAACGTCGCGATAGCGACTAAAAATACCGAGCATGACAATCATTGCCACAATCATAGGCACAATCACGGCAATAACCGCCGCAATACAGCCGCTGATGCCGCCAACCCGGTAGCCGATATAGCCAGGCATCTTAGTCGCGATAGGGCCGGGCAGCGTGTTGCCAATGGCAAGTACGTCGGCAAACTCCTCATCGGTTAGCCACTTGTGCCGGGTCACAACTTCAGCACGTACTAGCGGTATCATGGCCGGCCCCCCGCCGAAGCCGAGGAGGCCAACACGCAAGAAAGCCCAAAAGAGTGCCGACTGTTTCATATGCGCTGTGCCATTAGCAGCATCTCAGTTAAAAGCATCCATTCCGCCTCTTAATCGTTTATTTTGTTGAAAATCGATTTTTATGAATAAAATAGAATATAGGCTAGGCTATTGTGAGACGTCAACACCTAGCCCTAGAATCTCCGTTAACAGACGCGTTCGCGAAGATGCGCAAAAGGATCACGGAATGAACAAGCACATCCCTCCTGCTGCTGATACAGCCTCCAGCCCTATTTACGATGCGTTGCGCAGAGATTTAGTCGGTGGCCGCTTTGCGGCGGGAGAAAAATTAGCCATTAATGCGCTGAAAGAGCACTACCAGGTAGGGCTAAGCCCGCTGCGTGAAGCATTAAATAAACTGGCGGCGTACGGTTTATTAATCCAAGAAAACCAACGTGGCTTCAGGGTTCCGAAGCTGTCGAGGGAAGAGCTGGATGATATTGCACGCTTGCGCACTGAACTAGAAGGCATGGCGTTTGAGCGTGCCATTGCCCACGGCGATGCGGTCTGGGAAGCCGATCTTTTGGCGGCGGCTCATCGCTTAAAACGTGCGGATGTATCACTCGATAAAGGGGAGGAGTGGGAGCGTTTACATACTCAGTTCCATCGCACTCTGGTGGCGCCTTGTGGGTCGGTGTGGTTACTGCGATTTATAGAGCAGCTGCACGACCAGTTTGATCGCTATCGCCGCTTGGGGCCCAAAATGCCCTCTATTCGACAAGAGTTGGACGAACAACACCATCAATTGGTGGAGCTGGCGTTAAACAGAGATGGAAAAGCGGCTCGGGCTCTAATGGATGATCATATTCATAAGTCTTATGAAGTGGCGTTGGCACGGTTTCAGGAACACGTCTGAAGCATTTACTGGTTCTTGCAGGTACACTCTTTCTTACCGGTACACGAGCAGGTTCTAACCGTGGTAACAGCCACTCTAATGTAAGGTAGTAGGCGTGATGCAAGAGGCGGATAATCAGATAGCAGAGCAAACGTTAGCGTGGGTACGCAGCTTTATTGTGGCGCACAATATATGCCCGTTTGCTAAGCGCGAGCTTGATGGCGGTAGCGTTCGGGTCGAGGTGGTACGCTCGAAAAAAGTCGACGTGGCATTGGAAGAACTAATAGCCGAAGTAGAGTGGCTGAACGAGCATCCGGAAACGGAAACCACACTGCTGGTATTTCCTACGCTGTTTAAAAGCTTCGATCACTATCTGGATTATGTCGAGCTTGCCGAAAGCTTGCTGGTCGACCTGGGATATGAAGGTGTCTATCAGCTAGCAACCTTCCATCCTGATTACTGTTTTGCCGATGCTGAGCCTGAAGACGCAGCGAATTACACTAACCGCTCGCCCTACGCGATGGTTCATCTATTGCGCGAGGCCAGCGTCGAAAAAGCGATTACTTTTTACGGTGATACGGAACAAATCCCAGAACGCAATATTGCTCACTTAACCGAGTTAGGCAGCGCCGCCGCTGAAGAGCTTCTGCAGCGCTGCCTTAAATAACCCGGTGATCTCTCTATGATGTCCTACCAATAAAGCGTGCCTGGTTATCAAGTGGTCACTACAGCGCTTTATACATCACGTAGCTATCGACTAACCCCTGGGATGCGTGCCGATAGGCGTTAGGAATCGTGCCGACAATTGTGAACCCTAGCCGTTGCCACAGGGCGACGGCCACTTGGTTTGTGGCCACCACGGCATTAAATTGCATCGCTTCAAAGCCATGTTGACGTGCTACCTGCTGCGAGTGTTCGCACACCTGGCGGGCGACACCTTTCCCCCTAGCAGCAGGCGTTACCATATAGCCGCAGTTGCAAATGTGTTGGCCAGGGCCTGCAGCGTTGGCTTTTAGATAGTAAGAACCCAGTAACTCGCCTTGAGTATCTTTTACCGCAAATGACGCTTTGGGCTGCTGGCACCACAATCTATAAGCTGCTGCAAAGGTAATGTCAGGATCTATAGCGTACGTTTCTTGAGCACTAACGATGGACTGAAAAGTAGGCCAGAAGACCGTGAAGTCCTCTTGCGTCATAGGTGTAAAGCTAAGTGTGGTCATAGTTTTGGCGTTTCATTAATAAGTTATCGAGCGACGTCAGCCACGATTTCATAGCTACGCAAGCGGTCGGCGTGATCATAAAAGTCGCTATTGATCATTAACTCGTCAGCGCCAGTACGCGCTTGAAAGGCCTCTAGCTCAGCTTTGACCGTATCGGGCCCGCCAATGATGGCGGCACCTAGGAACTGGCTTACTTGGGAGCGCTCCATCGGCGACCAGTCCATCTGCTCAACCGGGGGCAGCGA
Source organism: Halomonas sp. 3A7M (assembly GCF_014897875.1). NCBI lineage: Bacteria > Pseudomonadati > Pseudomonadota > Gammaproteobacteria > Oceanospirillales > Halomonadaceae > Halomonas > Halomonas sp. 3A7M. The sequence goes on along the minus strand of NZ_JABUZD010000164.1, from coordinate 46,358 downwards.
CTGGGTCGGCTTACCTCGAATAAGGCTAAGAAATTTCTGCTGGGAGGTCGTTGCTAAGTAATGCGCCATGGTATCATTTTCAGCAGCGATAACGGGTAACCCTACCATGGCATGGGGTTTATCTAAGTGCTCCGACGGCCGGAAGTTATCACGATAAAGCCGCAACGCTTCGAATAAGTATCCCGGCGCAAACTGGGCCGCAAACGCAAAGGGGAGCCCGAGTTTTGCGGCTAGTTGCGCACTATAGCCACTAGAACCGAGTAGCCAGATAGGTACGTGGGTGCCTTGTCCAGGGACGGCTTTCACACGCTGCTGAGGGTCTGCATCCGTTAAGTAGCTTTGCAGCTCATTTAGCAGCTGCGGAAAGTCATCGACGCCCGCCTGTGCATTGCGGCGCATCGCCTGCATGGTGGCGCCATCTGAGCCGGGCGCACGGCCCAGTCCTAGATCAATCCGGCCTGGGTAAAGTGTTTCTAAGGTGCCGAACTGCTCGGCAATCACCAAGGGCGGATGGTTAGGTAGCATAATGCCGCCGCTGCCCACGCGTATCGTGGAGGTTTGCCCAGCAACATGACCAATTAATACGGCCGTTGCTGCGCTAGCGATGCCGGCAATGTTGTGGTGTTCAGCCAGCCAGTAACGCGTATAGCCGAGCTGTTCTGTCCGTTGCGCTAGGGACACGCTGTTGCGAAATGTTTCTTCAGCGCTACCACCTTGACGAATCGGTGCTAAGTCGAGCACGGAAAGGGCGGTATTAGCGAGTTGGCTCATGGGGCACCTGCATTAAAAAGCGTATGGGCGGCTAAATTTACGGCGTGATTTATTAGCACGCTAGGTATTCCAGTGTTATGTGGGCAGGTAAGAAGAAATGCAAGGTGCCATTATTGCCCGTTCGTAGCGTCGCTTAATCAGTGGGTGGCGTTGGCCGAATTAAAATCTCGTTCACATCGACGTGTGGTGGTTGAGAAAGTGCATAAATCACGGCGTTGGCAATATCGCGATCTTCAAGCGCATGCTCTGGTGACTTATCAAAGAAAGGTGTATCCACCATGCCCGGTTCAATCAAGGTGACGCGCATGCCCGTTCCGCGTAGCTCTTCACGCAAGTTATAACCTATACCGGTCACTGCCCATTTTGTGGCGCTGTACATCGAGCCTGGAATCGTCGTTCGTCCAGCAGCTGAGCCGGTTAATAGTACATGTCCTTTGCTTCGCTTTAGCGCGGGAAGGCATGCCTGAAGCGTTAGCCCTACACCGTAAATATTGGTCAGGATCATCTCACGCCAAGCGTTGTGATCTGCACCGCTAAAACCGCCGGGAGAACCACCGCGCCCCGCGTTGGCAAAGACTGCATCGATGCGCCCAAATGTTTCAATCGCTTGATCGACCATTGCTTGCTGTTGCGCCATGTCGGTGACATCCAGCGCACACGCCAGCACGTTTTCTGGGCCAAGCTCCTGGGCCAGTGCAGTGAGTTTTTCGGTAGAGCGGGCGGCAAGTATCAGTTTATAACCTTCACGTGAGGCTGCTCGCGCGGTGGCGGCACCAATTCCACTTGAGGCGCCAGTGATCATTAGGACACGGTGCTGCATAGCGTGTGCTCCTAGCTCATTCAGGAAGGGGAGATATTAGAATGGCTAATTGCCCGCAGTGTTGCAAATAGCTGTTTCAGCTTGGGTGCGTGTGTTCGTCTTTGCGTTTGAGCATAGAGGAAAGATCGAGTATCGACTGCGCCATATCGGCCATGCTTTTACTGTGATCCATCGAGGTTTTACGTAAAAAACGGTAAGCCTCTTCTTCGGTCATTTCCTGGTGAGCCATGATAAGACCTTTGGCACGTTCGATGAGCTTACGTTCACGCAGGGCTTTGCGGGTATTTTCCAGCTCATCACTGAGCCCTTGAAGGTGGCTCGACTGGGCATGGGCAAGCTCAATCAGTGAACGTCCTAATGGAGAGGTTAAAGCACTAGCTGTCAGCTCACCTAATGGCTGTGTATCGCTTAAGGCAAGAAGCTGTTCACAGGGAGCAAGAGTAGGCTGGTTAAGAGGTGTTTTAGCTTGTTCTAACGTCGCATGCACTTGAGCAATTTTTTGATGACATAACGCCGTTAATTGGTGGTTTAGGGTGTCTTCAACGGCTTTGATGCTATCAATGCGTAATGTGGTTAGGTCGTACCATGTTTCACTAAGTGTTTTGTTTACGCGGCCTTCTTGATGAGAGTGTTGGCAGGCATGTTGGTAAGCAATATTGCGAAGCTGCTGAATCCCATCGAGTGTTCGCGGCGAAAGAGTCTGCAGCCAAATAAGCTCAGCCTCGGATGAGGCAAACTCTTCAAAGGTATCGAAGCAGCGTTGCTGATCGCGTACTAATTGGTGAATCAATTCGCGATGGGCATCGTCGAAATGCCCATGAGTAAAGCCAAAGGCACCACAGGCACGCTCTTGCCCAGCGAGTTCTTTGCCTTGCATAAGGTGGAAAATAGCCACTAGTGCGCGAGTGATATCCGGGTCTACTGAGGTATCTGCTGCTTCAAATACAATGGCGAGGAGTCCACTAATTAAGTGGTTAAAGGCTTGGGTTGCCGCATCGGGAGAGATCGCAAACGAATGTATGGCTTGTCGTAACGCGTTTAGGTCATCTAGGGCAAGCCACACCGCCGCGATCCGCCTGAGTAAGCGTGCTGCTGCCTGTGGTCGTGCTTCTTCGGCAAGTGCTTCTAGCCGCTGGCGCATAACGGCCTCGGCTTCTTGGCTATGCTGTACAAATTCCTTCCGCCGAGAGGCAAACCGTTTACCTTGCGAGACAAGGTAAATCGTCGAAGCACCTCGTTCACGTTGGAGCGCATGGATAAAACCGCTAATGTCGCCAACGATCTCTGAGGTGGTGGCTAAATGGTGCAGGCTATCGATATCGCACCGAAGGGCGGTTAAGAGTAGTTGTTGGGCTGTAGACATAGTGGTTTCCTTTTACTCCCCGCCTGAGATGAATTCCCCTCTGTTGCGATATGTGCCGCGAAAACATGTCGTAAAACATCATCGCGGATAAAGCATCCAGAGGGGGAAGTGAGTGCTAACGCAGCGAGAGTGCGCCTGCGTTCGTATCGTTGCCAACCGCATCACGATAGGCAGTTGCTTCTTCAGCTTCTGTGGCATCGCTGAAACGTACTACCAGTACACAAGAAGCAAGCACTAATACGGTAATGCCCAGGTAAAAAAGCCCTTGCTGATAACCAAGACTTTCACTCCGGAACAGAAAGGCGGCGGATACGGCACCGACATTTCCACCCGCCCCCACGATACCGGCAACAGCACCGAGTGCTTTTTTATTGATAAAGGGCACCACGCCAAATGTTGCTCCTTCGGCCATTTGAACAAACAGGCTAAAGACCAGCATGATGCCGATTGCGAGGCTTAAGACGTGCATTTGTGAGAAGGCAATGAGCGCTATTCCTTCACATACTAAGGCGATAAACAGCCAGCGGACTCGACCTTTTAAACCACCTTGTTTGGCGAACAGGTCTGAAAAGACGCCGCCAAGGGTACGGGCAAAAATATTCATTAGGCCAAATAAACCAGCGATTAAACCAGCGGTCGCCAGGGTCAGATCAAATTTGTCGAAGAAGTAAATAGCGGCAATATTATTGATGGTTAGTTCGACGCCAAAGCAGAGCCCGTAAACAATAAACAGCGCCCATACGCGAATATCTTTTGCTGCGGTCAGAAAGCTGTGTACAGCGCTATTTTCACCTGTGGCTTCGGGTAGTTCGCCGCGGGCGCGCAGGTCGCTAAAGTTGCCATCGGGAGCATCTTGGGTAAACAGCCAATAGCCAATCCCAGTAAAAAACAGTACGACACCAGGCACCACCATTGCCAAGCGCCACCCTAGCGTTTCACTAACGCCAAGCATTAGTAGACCTGAGAAGATCAACGGCATCAGGATTTGCGTCGTACCGCCGCCCAAGTTTCCCCAGCCAGCACTGGTCGCATTGGCGGTGCCAACGACATTCGGCGCAAACATCATCGTGGTGTGATATTGGGTGATCACAAAGGATGCACCGATGGCGCCGATGGCCAGCCGAGCGAGTAAGAAGGTCTCAAAGCTATTGGCAAAACCTATGCCCATAACGGGCACAGCGCCCAGCATTAACAAACCGGTATAGGTTTTACGAGGCCCAATTTTATCGCACAGTACGCCAATGAGCAGGCGGACAATAACGGTAATAGCAACCGAGGCAATAATGGTATTGCCGATTTGCGTTTGGGTGAGTGATAAGTCTTCACGGACCACCGCCATCAGTGGCGCGATGCCAAACCAACCAAAAAAACAGATATGGAACGCGAACCAGGAGAAGTGGAACGCGCGCATTTGAGGGGTAGAGAAGTTTAATAGCCGAATGCGGTTAGCTTTATTGCGAATGTCCATGGATGGCCTCACAGAGCACGATACGAGTGGGTCAAAACATGGCGCTTGGAAAGGCGCTATGTTGTTAACGAGAACATGCCTTCGCCATTGAAGGGCAGGTTCGACGCACTCGTACCCGTTGGGCCTGGTCCACGCCTACCATCATTCAGTAAGAGTTAAGCAAGTAGTTCGCCATAAGATTGTTTTAATTTTAAAATCAGTTTCTTATGTTTATTTTTTTGATAGGTGGAGCGTTGCGGCAAGCGGGTAATGCACCAAGGTGGCGCATCTGCAGCAAAGGCGTGCGGCACGTCAGTGCTGATTATTCGTGCAAATAAACAGCGTCAATATCCAGTGTTGAGCGTTCACCTATCGACTCAAAGTGAGTTTCTAGCCAGCGCTCGGCGGCATCGCGCCCTTGTTCAAACAGGTAACATAGAAATGCCCACTCTGAGTTCATTTTGCTCGATACCGAGAGGTCCTCTAGCGCCTGTTCGCCACTGATACGGTGGAACAGAGCTTGCTGATAGCAGTTTTCGATACCCTGTTCATCCAGTGTGCGCTTAAGCACTGCAATCATGCGTATTTCTTTAATCAGGGCGGAATTAAAGGTAATTTCGTTTAGTCGATTCATTATGGCTGAGGCAGATGTGGGTATTTCTTCTCTGCTGATGGGGTTAATCTGCACCAATAGAATGTCGCGGGCGCTGCACTCTTCCATTAAAGGGAACAGTGCTGGGTTACCCATATAACCGCCATCCCAGTACGCTTCACCCTCTATCTCAACGGCTTGAAATACAAATGGCAGGCAAGCAGAGGCCATCACCGCATCCACACTCATCTCTTCGCGGCGAAAAACGCGCTGCTTTCCGGTGCGAACGTTAGTGGCGGTCACAAATAGCTTAAGCTGCTCACAACGTCTTACACGTTCGAAATCAATATGTTCAGCGACAATGTCACGCAATGGATTAATATTGAGAGGGTTCAGTTGGTAGGGGGATACCAGGCGGCTTAAAAGGTCCATAGCCACATAGCCCGGTGAATGATCGAGAGACCAGTTTCCGGTAAGCACATCAAGTGGTGAGCGGCGAATTGGGCTCGCCATCCCTGCTCGACTAACCGCTTTCCAAAACTGGTGTAACGCTTGGCGAGCTGTCTCTTTATTACCGCGGGTGAGGGCATCTGCCATGACCACGCCATTCATTGCGCCAGCGCTTGTGCCGCTGATGCCCTCTATGTCGATACGGTCATCTTCAAGTAGGCGATCGATGACTCCCCATGTATAAGCACCGTGGGCTCCACCGCCCTGTAAAGCGAGATCTAGCTTTTTGATCTGCGACATTGCTTTCCCTGCTGAGTGAGTGATTAAAAGCGCAGTAACCCACTCAGCATGGCATAAAAGAGCGTGATATGTGTACGCCTGCTAGGCAGGCGTACAGCACGCTATCAAGGTGAATCTGCTAATGGTGAAGGGCGCCCATTTGAAAGGGGAACCTCATAAACAGCATGTTCCATCAATTTATCAAGCTGGAGCGCTAGCTGGCTGCTGGCTTCTTCCATCATAGCCAGCGCCGCAAGCTGGCCATTGTGATCACCTTGGCGGGCAAACTTAAGAGCTTCTAAACCGCTTTCATGAAAACGCTTATGGGGTGCCGCCAGCGCTTTGTAAGCCTCGGTATGCTTATAGCGATGACCGTCACCCATAAAGTACCAATGCCCAAGCGTGCAGTGCTGGTGATCTTCTAAGCTCTCTTCCAGATGAGCAGAGAGTAGTTGACTATAAAGGCGGCTTTTCCATACCGCATGCTCGAGTTTGGCGGCGTGTAAATAAGCCGTGGTTGTACTGTGGTGTATGACCTTATACATATGGCGTGACTGATCTATCAACTGCTCAATGACCTGTTCTGCTGCTTGGGCAGCGCTGGTGAGTGCCTTTATTTCCTGCTGCTGATAATCTCGGATCTTTGCATCTTCATTGACTTGCAATGCAGTGCGCTCGACCCACTGCGCTAGCTGGTGTGCTAATTGCCGAGAGTGTTCTGATAACTCCTGCAGGTCCTGCACAATCGCTGGCATGCCTGCCGGTTGTTCATGAAAGTGGGCAACTTCCAAAGCCGCAGTAATCGCTAGCGCTTGTGTATGGCCTGCATTGTGTCCTAATTCGACACTCAGCTGGCGTATATCGTGGAAGGCTTGCTCTGTCACTAAAGGGGACGATAAATACGTGTCTGTTTGCTGGCAGCGTTGGCGATGTTGTTGCAATGTTTGTGCGCTTTGCTCGGCTTTATGGAGACGCTCGAAGGTGTCTGTGAGTGTCGATTGCTCGGCAGCAAGGTGCTGAGCATGCACTTCTACGCCCTTGCTCAATGAGCAAAGCATGTCCGCGCCCCTGGCCTGAAGCATGCTGAGTGACTCAACTGGCGTCATCAAGCTGATCGCGCGACAGCTGTGACGCTTTTTTTCAGCATCCAGTTGGGCATTCAATGTTGCCACTTCCTGCTCTAGGCGATGGATAGTTTGATACGGGTGCATAAAAGCAAACATGGCCAGTACCTGCAAAATAGTAAATAGTTTTGTGATGTTTTGTCACAAAGTATTGCAGGTAGTTGCTGTGCTTGCCGGAGTTACCTTATATTAATGATAAAAACCAGCCTCTTGTGTTTTATGAGTCTATGTTTCTTAATGTATTTGGATCAGTCTTAAAGACCAGCCTAAAGGCTGGTCTTACACAGTGAGCAGCTTCGCCGCTCGGCAATTTTGCTAGAAAGATGATCAGCGTTGGGCTAGATGGCGAGCATTGTCGTTTGGGCAGCGCAGAAACTGCGATGTTGCTAACCACTCTTCATCCGGATAGTAGGCAAAGACATACTGGTTCTCTTTTAAACTGTCGATAAGCGGATACGTGATGTCTTCGCGTACGGCAGGGCAGCCGTGGCTACGTCCGAGTCTACCGGTCTGGGCGATAAAGTCGTCGCTAACATAGTCAGCGCCATGAATCACAATTGCTCGCTCAAACGCGAGGTCGTTCACCTCTGGCTCTAAGCCATCCAGGCGCAATGAATAGCCATTACGACCATAATAACTATTCATTGTGCGAAAGAGCCCGATGCTGGATTGATGGCTTTCGGGGGTATTGGAGAAGACCTCTGCCAATGCATCGCCTGAACCCTGCCCATGGGAAACCAGCTCTTCGAACAGCAGCTTATGTCGATGTAGGTCAAAGACCCAAAGCCGTGGCTCGGTAGACGGAAGTGAGTAATCAATGACGGCTAAGCGCTCAGCGGTTGGGTCAGCACAGCTAAGTGACTGAGCGGCGAGCCGCAGTGCCTCTGGCGTTGCCGATGGCGCTAGTTGGAGTAATTGATGATGCAAGGGCGAAATGCCGGGTGGCGCAGTAGAAGCGACCTGAGAAAAAAAGCTGGCGGCTTGTAAGGGAAGGCTCAATAACAGCAGTGGAAGCGAAACAATGACGGTAGAAGCACGTAGGTAAAAAAGCATAGAGTGCAATCCTGCAATAGATATCGACGAAGTAGACAGGTAAACGGCTATGATAAATAGATGTAGCGCAATAATGATGAATCGCAATCATAAATAGCGACGATGAATAGTAACGCAAGGAGGAGCGATGAACGAGACAACGTTAATAAGACGATGGGCGATAGGGATGGCCCTGTGTCTGACGCTGGTCCAAGCGCCTCAGTTGGTTACCAGCGCGCAAGCTGATACAGGCGCTCTTGAGCAGGCACTTGCTCAGCGTTTAGCGACTCAATCTAGTGAGTTACTGCCTGTTGAAGACTTTTATCAGCAGCTAAACCAGCGACTCGTCTGGCAAGATAGCAGTCGTGTTGAAGCACTGGTGCAGGCGTTAAATAGCCTTGAAGATGATGGTCTAACGCCTAGTGATTATGACGCAGATATCCTGCTGACTGCATTTCAGGCTAGCCAGCAAGCAGGTGCGTTGGCCCAAGCTGATTTTGATGTTCAGGCAACGACAGCACTTTTGCTTGCACTTGAGCACCTCTCGCGGGGCAAGGTGAACCCAAACGAGGTCGAGCCTAAATGGGATATCCCTAGGCCAGAGCGCCGCTACTCTTTGCTGCGCATTGTTCATGCGGTGGAAAATGGCGATATTCAGGGCGCGCTTGACTATGTAAGGCCCTCGTCAACGGAGTACGCTCAGCTACGCGATGCGCTACGCCAATACCGTACGCTGGCTGAAAAAGGCAGTGTTCTCTATCTGGCAAGTCGAGATGAGGCGTTACGCCCAGGCGATACTAATGAGGATGTACTGGTATTGCGCCAGCGCTTGGCCTATTGGGGAGAAACCAACTTGCTGGGGGCAGATAGCAGTGCCTACCCAATGATTGAGGCGCAGTCAGCGGTTAGCAACCAGCGTACTTATGATGCTGAGTTAGAAAGAGCCGTTAAGCAATTTCAACGTCGTCATCAGTTGCAAGAAGATGGTGTGGTGGGTCAGCGCACACGGCTTGCATTGAACACGCCGGTCACGTCGCGTATTGATCAGCTTCGTGTCAACTTGGAGCGGGCGCGTTGGCTCAAGCCTACCCAAACCGATGAGCCGCGTGTGTGGGTCGACATTGCGGGGTATCGACTGCACTACACTCGGCCCAATGGTGAGCACTGGGATGCCAGGGTGGTAGTCGGCACACCGCGGCGCGAAACGCCTATTATTCATTCGGCGATTAGCCACTTAACTATCAACCCGTCATGGACGATTCCACCGACCATTATGCGTGAGGATGTTTTACCTCAGGTTAGACGAGATCCAGGCTATTTGGCCCGGCGCAATATCCAAGTGATAAGTCACTCCGGCGAGCGGTTAGACGCTGCTGCTATTGACTGGCAGCGGCCAGGCGCAGTGATGCTGCGTCAAGTGTCAGGTGGCGGTAACCCGTTAGGTCGCGTGGTGGTACGTTTTCCTAACAATGAGATGATCTATCTTCATGATACACCTGCCAGGGGAGTGTTTCAGCGCGATCAGCGAGCGCTCAGTTCTGGCTGTGTGCGCGTTGAAGGCGTAACGGAGTTTGCACAGTTACTGCTTCAAGATAGTGGCAGTCGCTACCAATTGTCTTCGTTGCTTAACAGTGGTGGGAGTGATCGTAATGTTAATCTGCCGCAGCGTATTCCTGTCGCGCTGCACTACTTAACGGCCTGGCCAAATGCGCAAGGAGAAGTGGAGTTTCGCGATGATATTTATCGCCGTGACGCCGATCTATTGGCTGCATTGTCACGAGCGGTATAACGTGATGGGAGGATTGATGGCTAGATATTTTGTAAGGATGGCTTATCGGCAAGGTTGGTAACTCAGGCTTACTTCAAAGCAATAACGCCGCCCTATAAGGGCGGCGTTACTGTTTGATGCAAAGAGAGTCAGAAAGTTACTGCTCTTCTTCTTGACGCTCGTAGTTAGCAACACTGATAGTGCCTGTCTCACCGCTATCCAATGCCGCCATCATGGGCTCAGCCTGGCGCTGGAACGCAATCAAAGTATCGCCACTAAGGCTGGTGTTTTCAGGCAGCTCTACGTTCATCGCGTTGACAGGCGTGTTGTTGACGATGACCTCATAGTGCAGATGAGGCCCCGTACTCCGTCCGGTGTTGCCTGAAAGTGCAATGCGTTCACCCATTTCGATACGCGCACCTTCGCTGACCAGCGGGCGAGAAAGGTGAAGATAACGGGTTTGATAGCCATTATCATGGCGAACCACAATGTAACGCCCTGCAGCATGATGGTTACCCACTTTTTCCACCCGACCATTGGCGGGAGCAATAACAGGTGTGCCAATAGGCATCGCAAAATCGGTGCCATTATGCGGGCTTATGCGGCCAGTTACCGGGTGTTTGCGGCGTGGGTTAAAGTTAGAACTTAGACGGTAATTGCCTTCAAACGGATAGCGCGAGAAAGCAGGATCTAAGCTACTTCCTTCAGGCGTATAAAAGTTGCTATCAATGGCATTACGCAGAAGCGTCAAGTCCATGCGTTCGCCATCGTACTTAACAGCGAGCACGCGAGAGTCAAACGCTTCCCCATCAATCATGTCGGACTCAACTAGCACTTGAAAGCGATCCCCACGACGGCTGTCGCGTCGAAAGTCGAGTTTTTGCTCAAGTAGGTGGGTGAGTTCAGTAACGGCGCTGCTGCTTAGACCCGTTGCCTGGGCCGAGCGTGCAAAACTACCGCTTACGCTGCCCGCGTAGAGACGCTGTACTGCTTCACCCTGACGCTCAATAACCGTGGCGGCAAAGTGTTCTTCATCACGCTCTAGCAAGATACCGTCGCGGGTGTTTTTCATCATACGCAACGACAGCAAACGACCATTTTCATCTAACTTGTAATCAAAACTGTGGCCAGCACGCCAATGCGTAAGCATACGAGGGTCTGGAAGATCCTCTAGCAGCGCCATTACTTCGCTGTAGCCAAGGCCTAGCTTGTTCTGTGCCAGCAATGCGAAGGTCTCACCCGACTCAACAATATGTGTTTTCCATCTAGGAACGTAGGGCTCGTCCGTAGCAAGCTCCAGCTCGAGAAAAGAAATATCACCAAATAGCTCATTGCCATAATCTTCATATGAAGTGGCATCGGCAATTTCCACGGAAGCCGTGTTATCCACATCGCCAGAAGCAGTTTTATCAACTTCGAGCATACCGCTGGAGAGGGTTCCTAGCACCACGGCGATATGGAGCGCGCTGTCATCCAGTTGGGCGCTAATGTGAGGTTGCGTCGTGTCGCTAGCCATTGAGGCTTCGGCGCTAGGAATGACATCCAGATCGACAATTTCTTTAGCAGCAAGGTCGTGCAGCGGAATATTCTCCCGCGTGGCATCAATCGCGCGGGAAGCGCGATCAATGGCTTCAGCAACAGGGGTGCGTTCTTGGCGCAGTGAGGGGACCCCAGGAGCAGAGTCGCTGGGAAGCGGTACAAGCACGCTTTCCAGTGGTGTATGAGCGTGGTTTAAATCGTGGTAGGTCGTAATTAACTTTTGTGTGCCCAGCACAGTGACCATTGTAGCCACGGGTAACAGTAACAATTTATGTGTGCGGGGCAGCGAATGAAGAATTCGCAACATGGGTAAATGGGCCGCCGAGTTCGTGATAAATGAGTAACATGAAAGAAAGTAAACCCAGGAACCATACCCCATGAGGGTAAGAGTGAACAGACTGTATGCCTGTACACTAAATGTACTTCATTGAAATACGGAAGTAATAAGTAAGTAAATCTATTTGTGAACACCGTTCGCTAAAAAAAGTAACTTAACGCAAACCGTCTTAAAGCTAAGCAGGCATATTAATTAACCATAGGGGGGTGACGCTAAGCAATATTTTCCACCAAATTTAGAAGTCAAATTAATTGTGTAATGCTTTCGTATGAGATGTGTACTGGTTTTGTCGAAAATTAAGGCTGCTCGAAAACCAATTACTCATCATGAGGCAGTCTCCAGTATATTTATTAAGAGGACTTAGTGATCGACTGGTGTTAGATGCTGTCTTTTTTGTAAAAAATTGTTTCTTTTGTCGTGTTTGGCAATTTTAGTGTCGATTAGCCGTGATTTAAGGGAAAAAGTGTCAGGTGGCTCCCCTTGGCAGCCTGATACCTAGGAATAATTGTTTGCAAGCAAGTACTCAGCGCTTTTTCCTGGCATTCTATAAGGGTTTTTCGAACATAAAGCGGATTATTTCGCTGTTTAGCGTCGAGGGAATCGAAATGTCTCGAGTAACTCTTGCACAGTGGCAGATGCTGGCAGCCGTTGTTGACCATGGTGGGTTTGCGCGGGCGGCCGAGGCTATTCACAAAAGCCCATCTACGCTTAATCATGCCGTGCACAAGCTAGAAGAGCAATTGGGTGTTCAGGTGCTGGAGCCGGTGGGCAGGCAGGTACGCCTAACTGAGGCGGGCGAACTCTTATTGCGCCGAGCTCGTCAGTTAATTGAGAGTGCCGCCTCTTTAGAAGATGTTGCTACCCGTTTGGCTGCAGGCCTGGAAGCTGAAATCGTGGTCGCTATTGACCAGATTTTTCCAGCTGCTGCTCAAGCGAAAGCGCTTGAACGTTTCTCGGAAACGTATCCTCAGGTCAGAGTGCAGTTGCATGAAAGCGTGCTCAATGGTGGTACGGAAATGCTCCACGATGGTCGTGCGGACCTCGTCGTCTCAGGGATTGCGGCTCAAGGGTATTTAGGTGAACCGCTGGTGAACGTGCGGTTTATAGCCGTTGCACACCCAAGCCACGAGTTACACCAGCTTAGCCGCTCGCTAGACCTTCGGGATCTAACCCAACACCGTCAATTGGTCGTGCGTGATTCAGCGATACGCCAGTCGACGAATTCCGGCTGGTTGAAAGCAGAGCAGCGATGGACGGTGAGTCACTTAAACACGTCATTAGATATGCTGAAGCGTGGGTTAGGGTTTGCCTGGATGCCAGAAACCCGTATTGCTGATGAACTTTCAAGTGGGCAACTCAAACCTTTGCCGCTCAGTGCTGGTGGGATACGAATGGTGCCTATGCAGTTGATATTCAGAGACCGAGATCGCGCTGGCCCTGCAGCTCATGCCATGGCACAGGCATTGAAGCAGGGGGTGAGCGAACTCTGCCCTAAGGATTCGATTTCATCGAATGAATCGCCGTAAAACATCCGCTTGAGCATCGGGGAAGCGGGCGTATGCTAAACGCCATCAACATTATTAATGCGTTTACTACATACGATTATTACAACAGGAGACCGCCCGATGGGACTGCTTGTTAACGGCGAATGGGTTGATCAGTGGTACGACACTAAGAAGCATGGTGGGGAATTTGTTCGCGAGTCTGCCCAGCTGCGCGACTGGGTGGGCGACGATACCATGATGGGGGCACAGTCAGGCGGTGCATCGTCAGGCAAACAGTGGCAAGGGCAGAGCTACCCTGCGCAAGCAGACCGTTATCATCTTTATGTATCTTTAGCCTGCCCTTGGGCGCATCGAGTTCTGATTATGCGCAAATTAAAAGGGCTGGAATCACTCATTGGTGCTTCTCATGTCAGCCCTTTGATGCAGGATAAGGGCTGGACATATGACCAATCTGAGGGCTCCAGCGGGGATCCTGTTAACCACGTCGACTATCATCACCAGCTCTATACGATGAATGACTCTACCTATACGGGACGTGTCACAGTACCGCTGCTTTGGGATAAGCAACGTAGCGCAATAATCAATAATGAGTCAGCTGATTTGATACGCATTTTTAATCACGCGTTTGATGAGTTGACCGGTAACGATTTAGATTTTTACCCTGATGACCTGCGTAGCACGATTAACGACATCAACGACGATGTGTACGAGCATATTAATAACGGTGTCTATAAGTCGGGTTTTGCGACGGATCAGCAGGTGTATGAAAAACATGTGCAGGCGCTATTTGATGCCTTAGATCGAATGGAAAAGCGTTTGAGCGAGCATCGTTATCTAGCGGGGGAGTGGTTAACCGAGGCGGATATTCGGCTTTTCACTACGCTGATCCGTTTTGATGCTGTCTACTACGGTCATTTTAAGTGCAATTTAAAACGTATTGAAGATTACCCAAATCTAGCAAATTACGTTCGCGAGCTGTATCAGTGGCCGGGCATTGCAGAGACTATCAATATGGACCAGATAAAACGCCACTACTACTACAGCCATGAGACGATTAATCCAACGCGCATTGTGCCTACCGGACCGCTATTGGATTTAGAGCGCCCTCATGATCGTGAACGCTTGCCAGGGCAGGGCATCCGTCGTCGAGCTTCATAATTTATAAGTAGAGAGCTTCTCAGAAATTGCATCTCAAACCTCGTTACTAACAAATGGGCCACCCAATTGCTGGGTGGCCCATTTGGCTAGTTAACCGCTAGCTTAAGCGATTTAAGCTGACAGCTTACTCGTTATCATTAACGGCTTCGCGAGTAGACTGCCAGGCACTTTGAGCGCCTTCTTTGGTCGTTTGCCATGCATCGCGGGCACTGTTTTTAGTCTGTTCCCACCAATCACGATCGTAGGTAGGGAAGGATTCAACTTCCTCTTGGGAGGCCTCAAGCATAATACGGTGTCCGGTATCACCATCACTCTCGGTATGGGTTTCCAGGGTAAATTGATCGGTATTAATAACAATTTCACGACCACCCAGGCCAAGCACTGCACCGCTTTCAATGACTAGCGCTGAAATGCGCATTTCTTCATCAAAAAGAATGTCTTCGACTTCACCTATTTCTTCACCAGAACCACCCGCAAAAAACACCTCTGCATCCATGATGTCATCTGCAGAATACATACCTTGGGGTTCAGTTGAGGCCTGAACACCGAAGGCCAAGCTGCCTAAAAGGGCGGTACTGATAGCAGTGGTAAGCATTGTCTTGCGCATAGCATCTCTCCATGTAGCTATTAATGTGCGGTTAATTGGACGACAAACGTTAAAGATCGTTCGCCCATTCATCAGCACGGCGTTCGGCTTCTTCCCGCTCTAAGCCATATTTCTGCTGTAGCTTGCCAACAAGTTGATCCTTCTTGCCGCCAATCTGGGTAAGCTCATCGTCAGTTAATTCACCCCAGCTTGCGCGAGCTTTTCCTTTCATTTCTTTCCAACTGCCTTCAATTTGATCCCAGTTCATAGCATCACTCCTTGAAGTTAGTGAACATTGTTAGGCACTTCTCAGGTTAGACGAACAAGGAGTATGTGCAAGCCAGAGTATTAATAACGGTTAAAGCAAAAAAACTGGTCATGAGCGATTGGTGGTGTTAGGATGCGCCCTCCTCGCATGTGTTGACCCCTCCATCACGACGATAAGCGATTTCCTATGTAGCGTTGACTACGAAGTGAAATGCTTGCTGGAACATCTTGCCAACTGCAGATGTTCATTGCTGTGAAGATGGCGCGCCTCCAGCATTTCACCAAACGGGTGAAATCGGCGCAGAAGGTCGCCACAGCGGTTAGCCCGCTTATGCGGTGTTTGCTAACCGAATGCTAGGTGCGACCGGCGTCTCCGACTCCATTGATGATGATATCCGCCTTGCGGATCCTTGCTTATTAATATGCATTGTCACGCGTATTAACGAGCAGAGTCAGAGACGCTTACGATGTTTTTTGCCGGAAAAACCGGCCTACCAAGGTGTGATTAATGACCTCGACTTCTGTCGCTTCGCCGAGCTTCGGCGATCTTGCTCTGTTGCCTGCCGTTCTCTCTGCTGTTGAAGCACAAGGCTACGAAATTCCCTCGCCGATCCAGGCGCAGACAATTCCTGCGTTGCTGGAAGGCCGCGATATGCTGGGCCAAGCACAAACCGGCACCGGCAAAACTGCTGCATTTGCATTGCCATTGTTATCGCGTTTAGAACTTACCCGTCGCGAGCCTCAAGTACTGGTTATGGCTCCGACCCGTGAACTTGCTCAGCAGGTTGCGGCTTCGTTCAGTAAATATGGCCAAAACCTCAAGGGTCTTGAAGTCGCTATCCTTTGTGGTGGCCAAGAATACCGTGAACAGTTAGGCGCGCTAAAGCGCGGTGCCCAGATTATTGTTGGCACCCCCGGCCGTATTATCGATCACCTTGATCGCGGTAGTCTGAAACTCGACGGTCTTTCGGCACTCGTGCTGGATGAAGCTGACGAAATGCTGCGCATGGGCTTTATCGACGACGTAAAACGCGTGGTTGCCGATACCCCTAAAGATGCTCAGCGTGTGTTCTTCTCGGCAACGCTGCCGACTGAAATTGAGCGCATTGTTAACCGCTATCTGGTTAATCCGGTAAAAGTTGCGATTGAGTCGCGCACGACGACCGGTGAAAACATTGAGCAGCGTATTGTACGCGTCGATGGTGGCGCTAAGCTTGAAGCAGTGGCACGCATCCTTGAAGTTGAGCCGGTTGATGCCGCTATTGTCTTCGTGCGTACTCGTGCTGCTTGTACCACGCTGGTTGAACAGCTGACAGCTCGTGGCGTTAATGCCGCTGGCCTGTCTGGCGATCTAGACCAAAGCCTGCGTGAGCGCACCATTACACGCCTCAAGCGTGGCAAGGTTGATGTGTTGATTGCGACCGACGTCGCTGCTCGTGGTCTTGACGTTCCGCGTATTACGCACGTTATCAACTACGATCTGCCGCAAGACGCAGAAGCCTATACCCACCGTATCGGTCGTACCGGTCGTGCGGGCCGTAGCGGTATCGCGATTACGTTCGCTGGTTTCCGTGAAGGCCGTAAAGTGGGCTGGATGGAGCAGGCTACCGGTCAGAAAATGACTGAAATGCCGCTGCCAGACGAAGCCGCTATTCGCGCTCACCGTGATGACGTATTCCATCATCGCGTTGTGGCAGCCCTGACCAAAGGTGCTGAAGAGCAGCGTGCACTGGTTGAGCGCCTAGTAGAAGAAGGCCATGATGCCGTTGAGCTAGCTTGTGCTTTTGCCGCGATGGCACGTGCTGACGAAGCGCCGATTGGACGCTTGCAAGCCCCGCGTAAAGAGCGTGCTCCGCGTGATAGCGCGCCTGGTGGCAAGCCCGGTGGCCGTCGCGAGCGCCCAAGCGCACCTAGCGAAGGTATGATTCGTTACCGTGTTTCTGTTGGCCATAAAGATGGCGTTAAGCCTGGTCAACTGGTGGGTGCACTGGCGAACGAAGGTGGCATCGAAGGCGCCCGTATCGGTCGTATTGATATCCGCAACGCTTTCTCGGTAGTTGAGCTACCCAGTGGCCTGCCTTCCACTATTCTGGCGAAAATGGCGCGTGCCCGCGTTGCTGGTCGCCCGTTAGAAATTAGTGAAGACAGTGCACCTGAGCGTGCTCCTCGTCGTCGCCGTGATGACGGTGATGCACCAGTTCGTCGCCGCGAACGCGCTTAAGTTAATATATAGCGCCATATAATGGTGCTTTAAAACGACGTTTAACGATCGTTCTATCCCCTTACGCCCAGCGGCTTAAGGGGATTTTTTTTGCCTGTCATTGCAGCTGGGAAGTTGAGCTACGTTAGTATGGTTATGGTTCAGTAAAAGGAGGCTGCATGGACGCACCGCTACATGACTGGAATTTAGCTCCAAAAGAGGCCGTAGCGCTGCAAACAGTGCTGGCGAAACGACTTGAAACCACTGATCGTATCGGTTCTGTGCACCACATTGCTGGGGTCGATATTGGGTTTGAAGCGGGTGGTGATATCACTCGGGCGGCGGTCGTTGTCCTAAAATGGCAGCCTGACACCACGCAACACCTAACGATGGTAGAGCAGGTGGTTCATCGTGAGCCAACGCGGATGCCTTATATTCCCGGGCTGCTCTCTTTTCGCGAGATCCCGGCCGCTCTGGAAGCGTTCGCTAAGCTTGCGATCACACCCGAACTGGTAATGGTCGACGGGCAGGGGATTGCGCATCCTCGGCGGCTTGGTGTCGCTGCCCATCTGGGGCTATGGCTAAATTTACCGACGATCGGCATCGCTAAGTCGCGCTTAACGGGTCAACATGCAGAGGTGGGAAACACGCGGGGGGATTGGGTGCCTCTAACATCAGGTAACGACGTTATAGGTGCCGTGCTCCGCTCGCGGGAGAATGTGAAACCGGTGTTCGTATCGCCTGGGCATCGATTATCCCTTGAAACATCGCTTGACTGGGTGGTGCGCTGTTTAGGACGCACCAAGTTACCAGAACCCACGCGATTAGCAGATCGGCTTGCATCAAGACGCGACCAAAAGCGGCTTACGTAAAGCGTAGGAAATGGCGCAGTAGGCTAGAGGCCGCTTGAGTGTCGGTGATCGCGTCAATGAGGGCGTCAGGATTTTCACCTTGGTCGCGCAATGCGGCTTTCTGGCGCTCGATATAAGCATGCATCACTGGTCGGGTGAATTCTGGGTGAAACTGCACGCTCCATTGGCGGGGGCCATAACGTAATGCTTGATGAGCATCGTGGTTGTTATGCGCTAACACCGTGGCGTTGGGTGGCAACTGCATGACCGACTGGGCGTGGGTCAGGTGAGCCGAGAAGTGTGTGGGCAGCTTGCTAAACAGGGGGTCTTGATGGCCTGCTTGGGTCAGCCTTACCTTGCGCGTTCCTGATTCTCTTCCTGCAGGGTGGTAATCGCTAATGCCACCGAAGGCTGACGCCATCAACTGGTGACCATAGCACACGCCAAGCATAGGGACGTTCTCGGCTAGCGCTTGCTCAAGCCAAGGTTTTAGCGCCTCGCTCCATGGCTCCTGTTCGCTCACCATACTGTGGGAACCCGTGAGCATAATGCCGGCGAATGAGGTAGGAGTAGGTGGAACACCTTGTTTGCGCGCATCCCAAACCCTGAGTGACAGATGTGTCGGCAGTACCGTCGAAAGCTGATTGATAAAGAGTTGCTCGAAATCACCGTATTGGTCGACCACTTCAGGGAAGGCGTCACCGGTTTTGATAATGACTAAAGAGGTCATGGCGTTCTCGTTGTCCTGTCAGAGGCAAGGTTAGTGAAGAAAGGTTAGAGAGGAAAAGTTAGCCCAATCAGGGCATTGCCCTGTAAGGTGGTAGTTCTCACCATACACCTTTTTCGCTTTATATTAGGAGCCTAATATGCAACAGATAACGCGTGCTGGCGAGCCCATGGATGTGGCGGGAACGCTACCTGCTCCAGGCCAAACTGCTCCGCTGATGACGCTCACCAATGCCGATTTGAATGATGTCACCCTTGATACTTATTCGGGCAAGCGCAAAGTACTGAATATTATCCCCAGTGTGGATACGCCCACTTGTGCGGTGTCTACTCGGCGGTTCAATGAATTGGCCTCGCAATTGGATAATACCGTTGTGCTGGTCGTGTCTGCTGATCTACCATTTGCAGCCAAACGCTTTTGCGGCGCAGAAGGGTTGGATAACGTTGAAACCTTGTCTACCTTCCGCCATCGAGAGTTCCAAGAAGCTTGGGGTGTCGCATTGGCTAATAGTGCAATGGAAGGGTTGTGCGCCCGTGCCGTGGTAGTGCTCGATGCAGATAACCGCGTGTTGCACAGTGAGCTGGTAAGCGAGCTGAAAAATGAGCCTGATTATGAGGCCGCGCTGGCAGCCTTAAAAGGCTAGCCAGAGGCGGTACGCAGGTTGCTAGCCTGCACCTTGCGTAGCTGCCGCCACCAGTGCACTAATTAAACGTTGCTGGGGGCGGTTGAAAATAAGCCACTCGGGATGCCACTGCACACCAATCAGAAAATCATGTTTTGTCGACTCAATTCCCTGGACTAGCCCGTCCCGGTCGCGGGCGACAATATTGATACCGTCACCTGCTTGATTGACCGCCTGATGGTGCAGGCTATTCACGCGGCACCACGTGACGCCTAATAGTTGATAAAGCTTACTTCCTCCGACAATATCCACTGTCTTACGCGGTAGCACAGTGCGCCGTCGTTTCAGGCCTTCGTGGGTGGTATAAATATCAGGGTCGAGAGTGCCACCTGAATGGACGTTGATTAGCTGAGCCCCCCGGCAAATTCCCAATACGGGAGTGTTTTGCGGAATAAATCGGCCGAGTAGATTGAGCTCTAGTTCATCGCGGGCTGGGTCTAGCCGCACATCCAGCTGTACTTCGCCGCCGTAAAGATGTGCTTGAATATCATCGCCGCCACCAATAATTAGCCCGTCAAGGTGGGCAGGCAAGGGGCGTGAAGGGGACAAGCGAAGCGGTTTGCCGCCATGTCGCCATACGGCGAACCAGTCAAACCACCACGCTAGGTGGCTTTTTTGATCAGAGGTTGTAATCCCAATAAGTGGTCGAGACATGCTGGCACGTTCTCACTCAGGCAGTGTGTTTAGGATGACTTCAATAGGCCAAGCAGCTTCGTTTTACAGCGTTTCCACCAAGGTTGGCTGTGTTCAGCAATATACTCATCGCAGCGAGCGCGCAGCACGTCACTGTTTGCGGCTAGCTTTTCTACCTCAACCCAGCGATTCCACTCCACAACTGACCCCCAGCCGGGCTGAGAAAGCTGCGCATTGGGTAGCCGATAATGAAACGTCGGGCGTGGTTTAGTGAGCTGGCTATGCAGCAGCTCATGGGGATGGTCAGGACGCAGGTGCGCAAACAGCGGCAGTAGATCTAACTCTCGATTACGCGTTGGGTTGTAGTGCAGATAGTCATCGATAAACGTATCTAAATCAGGCTGATAACCAGAATCCAGGACTTTAAGAGCGTACTCTTTATGAAATGGATTGGCGTGAGGCAGAACTTCACGGGTAATGTCGACTTTGATTTCATCGCGCAGCCAGCTGGCGAGAAGCAGATACGCTTGCATCATGGCTAGAAGGTAAGCAACGTCAAACCGTTCTACTTCAGGGTTTAGATGCAAGCCAAATCCGTAGAGTAAGCTGGCATCCGTGCCTTTCGCGCCTTTGTCGCGTAGGGCACTAAATAGCTGGTCTAGTTCACCTAGTTCATCCCAGGGAATCGGCGGGCAGACAATTTCCGTAGGCACTAGGCCCGTCACCATGTCGCCAATCAGTTCGCGGGTTTTTTGATGGAACTCTATTCGCCGATGGCGCTGCTGGCGTGCCCATTCACTGTCGCTTTCATGGTGTTCTTCCAGTAACGTCTTATCAGGATGAGCATACTGGGTATCCAGCTCAATACCGAATTCGCCCCATCGAGTCGCTTCAACGAGTAGCCGATGGGGACTGACCACGTTAAGCTCACCCCCAAATAGCTCGCGTACCAGCTCAGCGGTATCATGCGGCGGGAGTCCGGCGAATTCGATTTCCACACCGACACGCCTTGTTTTTCCACCACTATTTGTACGGTTAGGAGGAGCGTGCAGCGTCATCTCGGTATCCTTGAGGTGAACGTTTAAGCCAACAGCCTATCATAGTCACGCATTAAGGCTGAGCGTACAAAGTTAAGTAAACGCTAACTAAGTGGCGTGTTATGTCAGTTCATTTTCGGGAGTTAAGCGTGCGACAGCACTGGACAATCAATATCGTGTTAGGCGTTTTTTTGACGCTACTCCTAGGTGTGATGACCTTCGCACAGGCGCAGAGCGTTTCTCTGCCAAGCCTGGGGGGGGGCAATGATGCATCAGAAGAGCAGAGTGTCAGTAGTGAACGCTTCCAAAGCTCGCTGAGCGATGTGATCGCAATGCTGGAGAATGAAGAGCAGCGTAGAGCGCTGCTCGACTCCCTGCGTGAATTGCAGCTTGCCACCGAGGCTGGCGAAGAGGACAAAATCGTTCATCAAGGCCTGCTGGGCGCATTAGCCGATACGCTGACCGATATTGGCGAGCAGGCTCAGGCTGGCGATTCGCCGGTTGATGAATGGTCACGACAATTGGTTCAAGGAGCTGCCGACTTACGCGCATTAAATGATGGTGCTGACCAGGGGGAGGCGCTACGCGCAGTGGCTGAAGGCGCCGTCCTTGGTGTTATTTGGGGGACGCTGCTGGTCGTTATGATTGCGTTTGGGCGTTTGATCGCCACACGACGAGAATGGCCGCTTGATTTGCCTCGTGACCCGAAAGCCTGGTTATTGGCAGTGCACTTTTTACGCCGCATGCTGCCTTGGGCACTGTCATTCGCGATTACCCTAGGGATTGGGCAGATATTACCTTACAGCCCAGGCCGAGCGGTTGTACTGGTTGTGGCTTACGTTTGTGTGTGCGGTCGCGCGTTGTCGGTGGTGATTGAAACGGTCATTGCGTTTTTCAGCCGTGGCCATCGTTTTACAGCGGTACAGGTGCTGCAGCAAAAAGCCTTGCGTGGTCTGTTTGTCATTGGCGCATTAATCGCCTTGGGCGATGCGGTGAACTCTACCCGCTTGGTTGAGTTGCTGGGTAGTGAGCTTTCCAGCTTAGTGTCTGTGCTTGCGAATATGTTGGCTGCGCTGCTTTCAGCACGCTTTATCTTTAAATTTAAACGACCTGTTCGCCATTTGATCTGTAACCGCCCTTACAAGCAGCGCCGTGATGCTAGTGCCGCCGTTGAGATGATCCGTGCGCTGGGCGGCCTCTGGCATATTCCTGCGCTGCTGATGGTGGGTGGCTCATTATTAGCGATCTTTATCACCGTGGGTGATGTGGGTACAGCGCTTGCGCGCTCGATTATCTCGGCAAGCTTATTGGTGTTGACGTTAGTGGTGACGGGCTTGTTAAGACGTCAGTCAGAGCGCTTGGGTAAGCGCCGTCATCGCCGTCGTTACAGCCAATATCGTAAGCGTTTAGAGCGCTTCGGCTTTGTACTTGCCCACCTTTGCGCCTGGATGGTATTCGCCGAACTGTTTATGCAGGTTTGGGGCGGTTCGCTGTTTGGCCTTGGTCAGCAAGCGGTAGCCAGTGCCCGTATTGGTCAAGCCTTAATAAGTCTGGGGTCAACTATTCTGCTGGCTTGGCTGGTCTGGATCTTTGCTGATACGGCTATTCAGCGGGCGCTAACGTCATCCGCGCGCTCTCGCGGAAGGCGAGTGAATCAAGCTCGGGCGCAAACCATTACGCCGATGATTCGTAATGTTATTTTTGTGACGATTTTGATTATCGCGGTGATTGCCGGGCTAGCAAATCTTGGCGTTAACGTCACACCACTACTTGCGGGTGCGGGTGTCATCGGTCTGGCGATTGGTTTTGGTGCCCAAACGTTGGTGCAGGATTTAATCACCGGGATCTTTATTCTGATTGAAGACTCCCTGGCGGTGGATGATTTCGTGCAAATTAATGGCCATATGGGGACCGTTGAGGGCTTAACACTACGTACTGTGAAGCTGCGTGATTTAGATGGGGTTGTCCATATCATTACCTTTAGCCGTATTGAGTCGATTCATAACATGTCGCGCCAATTCGGTATTGCGCTAATGCGTATTCGTATCCCTTATGCGATGAAAATCGATGATGCAATTACGCTGATGCAAGAGACAGCGCAAGAGTTACGCAAAGACCCTATGATGCGTCACTATATTTGGTCTCCTTTAGAAATGCAGGGTGTGCAGGGCTTTGAAGATGGTTGCCCTATTTTGCGCATGCGTTTTCGCACAGCACCCGAAATGCAGTGGGACGTATCGCGTGCCTTTAACTTGCTATTGAAGCAACGCATGGAAGCGCAGGAAATCGATCTGGGCGTACCGCGTCTCAGTGTCAGCATGGAGGCGCGTTCAGAAGATCGCCGGCAAGATCGTATGCCCGATGAGGCTGCGAGAGAAGAGCCTACGGTAAAAGAGCGCACCGGCACGGATTTCACGCTCGATGAGCCGGGTGGTAAGAGCCGGGGAGGGAGTATCAGTGATGAAGACGGCGATAGCCCGCGAAAGCGGCCAGCGCCGCCAAAACCTGCTCCGCGCCCGACAGAAGCTGAAACCCGCCGAGATGAGCGCGAGCGGGCAGAGGCCTCATCCTATGCTAAGCCCAAGGCCCAAGGCGAGTCCAAAGGCGACGCCTATGCTAGCACCAATGGAGAACAGGGCAATGAGTAGCCACAGGCCTTTGAAGCGCCGCCAGCGGTTATAAAGCGATACCGCAAGACTAACGCGATCAATCAGCTCGTCATGGCGCGAAATAGCATGATCGGGTGGCAAGGAAAAGTCGTTGGCCACATCGCCTTGCCAATGAGCAGCGTGGGTGAGTCCAAGCCTTGCCCGCAGTTGTCCTATGTCGCTGACGGTTTTGTGGAGCTTGTTATAAGCGTCGCGATGTTCTGCAACACCAAGTACGGTTTCAGCATCCTGGCGCAACGCACTGTTTGGGCAGCGGGCCACCGCGCTATTGATTTCTTGATCGCTCGCGTCGGGTGTTAGTGTCAGTCGTTGATACAAATCGCGCATAATGTTCGAGTCGATACTCACTGTCGGTTTGGGTGCTCTGCCCTTAATCGTTAACAGTAGGCTGATCAGGTGTTTTGCATCAAATAATCGTAGGCACTTTTGATTCGCTGAAAGCGCGTTGATGCCAGTGCTATTTGATGTTCACTACCTGAATAGAAACGATCAGGGTGGTGCAGCTGCGCCATGCGGCGATAGGCGCGGCGGATATCGGCACGATTAGCCCCTGGTGTTAGTCCTAATACTGCCAGCGCCCGTGTGTGGCGATCGGGTGGTGAAGAGGGGCGCTCCCGCTGTTGGCGACGGGCTTCTTCCTGACGCTTCTGCTCTTGTTGCCAGCGCTGACGCTGTTGCTGTTGGGTCTGTTCCTGTCGTTTGCGGCGCTCTTTTTGTTTGTCCTGTTCCCGCTTGTTCTGTTCTTGCTTGGCCTGCTGCTGTTTTGCCTTCTCGCGGTGTGCTTCTTCCTGTTGGCGTTGTTTATTCTGCTGCTTTTGTTGCTGTTGTTCTTTATTAGCACGCTGGCGCTCTTCGGCCTCTTTTGCTTTCTGTTCAGCCGCGTGTGCATCACGTGCCTTGCGCGCATGATATTCTGGATCATGCACCTGCCAGTATGTATCTCGACTGGGGTCCTCTGCTGATTGCAGTGGTTTGCCCGTTAACTCATGAAAGAGAGTGCTGAATGTGGCAGGTGTGACATTTAGCAAATCAGCGAGAAAGCCCAGAATGTAATGGTTATTCAGAGATAGCTCGCCATCGTCGGTGGCTACCGTGATCGCTTGGTAAAGTATGCTGAGACTGCGCTCGTTGGAGCACTCATTGCGCACAACCTCGGCCGCTAACTGAATGGCTTGAAGGTCTTGACTATGGGCAATACTCATCACTGGCCCAAGTTCGTGCCCGTGACGAAATTGCGCGGTGACTTGAGCCAGGCGCCGCCGCCGCTGGCCTTCAGACACCTGCTGGCGATGTACAAGCACCCAGGCTAACAGTAGTAGTGTTGCCGTATCCACTTGGCTGCGGCTCTTTAGCAGCAACAGCTCAAAGGGTGAAAAACGGGCAATGGACATTCCCTGGCTCCAAGGCAAAGAGGTTAACCGCAGAAGTACTTTAACGGCCATCCTGATAATGATTGGCCATGGTATATCATCGCGTTACGCAATGAAGTAGGAGATTCGTCAGGTGATCAATGTTGAGCGTAAAAATAGCTTCCAGCTGAGGCTCACTCGACGGCTCAAGGAAGAAACGTCGCACACGCTCGATGTTTACCTATTTGTGCCCAAAGAGCTTGGGCTTAGCACCCATGTCATTTCAGAAGAGGCGTTTTATCACGGCGCGATTAGCGTTTCACGCACTTACTACAGTGATGAGTACCATTTACCGTTGGTCCATAGCCGTTTAGCGAGCCGTAATCAGTTAGGCAGTGATTCCTATCGATTAAGCTTAAGTTTGTACGCTTATCAATACGTTGGGGCGTTAGAACGAACGACTCAGGCAATGCTGGTCAGCGCCCGAAAACTACGCCATGCCACTAGTGATCAGCGCCAGGAGAGCGGCGAGCTTCAAGAGCTTGCCGATGCGCTCCGTGATCAACTGTATGAAATGAGCGATTTGAGTGACGGCATTCTTAAACGGCTGCGGCGCAATTCGCCCACCGACGAACGGCTCTATAAATACTTTGCCAACATCGATAATTACCTTTCCTGGTTTACCGAGCAGCAACTGTTGGCATTAGTAGCGCATATGCCTCGTGGCGGCGAGTTTAGTGAGATAAAGCGTCGCTTTATCATCGTCTGCCAGCGTGAGAGCGACTATCGAAAAGAGCAAGAGTATAACGCTGAACGGGTGATGGAAGATCCCACTCGGATGTCGAATAAAATGCGCTTGCTAAGGAGGCTTATTGAGCATCCCATTACGCTCAAGCAGCGTGCTCTAGAGCTTGGGAGCGGCGAGCAGAAGGCAGTAAAAGCGTTGGCGACTGCAGTAGTAATGACCTTTGTATCGCTTGGTGTGCTCCACTTGCGTAGTGTGCTGGGCGATGTCACTGCGTTGTTTGTATTGGCGTTGGCGCTGCTTTATGCGATGCGGGAAGTGTTTAAAGACGACCTGCGTAACACGCTATGGCGCTGGCTGCGGCGTGGAAGGCCAAAGTGGCGGCGGCAATATATCGACCCCACGCGCAATCAATCGGTGGGCCGGCAGTTAGAGTGGTTCGACTATAAGCGCTATGCCGCACTAGATGCTGATATTCAGCAAATGCGCCGTCGCACGGTCGCTCAGCGTGAAGAAGAAGTACTTCATTACCGTTCCAGCTCGCGTATGTCGCCCACCCGCTTTTTAAGCGGTTATGAGCATACCCGTGAAACGCTGCATATCGATCTTTCCATGCTGACGCGCTTAATGAGCAAAGAGAAGCACTTCATTTACCGTCTGAAGGAAGGTCAGGCCGTTAGAGAAAGTGTCGAGAGACGTCACCTGTTTAACTTGGTCATTCGTGAGACCGGTAGTGAGGACACAACCTACCTAGCTCGCTGGAAAGTGGTTGTAAGCCGTTCTGGCATTGTCGATGTCGAGAAAGTCGCTGAGGAAAGTGTAGAGAAAACCAGCAAATAAACTGCGTTGGATCAATAGACTGGCACTGAGGCTGGGTCTGCATAGCGAAATCACCAGTAGCACACTAGTCTCAAAGGTGAGCAATATAATTTGCGACTGCGATCCTGTCGCCTGGAGGATACTGTGCAAGCTATCGACATTATGACACCCAACGTGGTGTGTGTAGGGCCCGACGCAAACGTGCGCGATATAGCGCAGTTGCTACTTGAAAACCGCATCAGTGCCGTACCGGTCGTCGATGATGAGCGTAGAGTGCTGGGTATCGTGAGTGAAGGCGATTTGATGCGTCGAGTGAAAGATGAAGCGGACGATAACCGCTCTTGGTGGCTCTCGCTCTTCAGTGGCGGTAAAGACGCGGGGACATATATTAAATCCCATGGACGTAAGGCACATGAGGTAATGACCTCCAAGCCACTAACTGTCGAAGAAAATGCACCGCTGCATAGCATTGCTCGTTTGCTGGAGAAGCATCACATCAAGCGGGTGCCAGTGGTGCGAGACGGTAAGCTCGTCGGCATTGTCAGTCGCGCAAACTTACTTCAAGGGATTGCTAACGCGGTTGTAGCGCCCACTCAGTCGCCGGAGGATGATCGCTCTATCCGTGAAGCCATTCTCAAAGAGATCGATAATAACACCGGTGTGCGAACCGAAAGCTTCAGTGTGATTGTTGATGGTGGGAACGTAGAGATTTGGGGGCTAGTAGAGTCAGTAGAACAGAAGCAGGCAGTGACCGTAGCGGCTGAAAATACTCAGGGCGTCAAGCATGTTGAAAATCATCTTGGCATGATGCCTCGTGGAGCAGGCTACTTCTAACACGTTGTGTTTCTTAGCTAAACAGCCCGTTGCTTTATGCAGCGGGTTTTTTTATGGGCGCTAATGCGTAATGCCAGTCAGTTAAGGCTGACTGGCATTATCCCCTAGCCCCATATAACAAATCGGCTACCTCCCAAAGCGAGCACCGCACGTCATTCCCGAATCACCGCACGTCATTCCCGAGTGGGGTTATCGGGAATCTACCTTGACCTTGACCTGCAGCAGCCCGAAATCCCAGGTCAACATGGATTCCCGCTAAGGGCCTGCGGGAATGACGAAGTGGCAGGGCCTGCGGGAATGACGGAGTGGCAGGGTCTGCGGGAATGACAGACTGGCAGGGTCTGCGGGAATGACGAGGGCGGCTCGGAGGGCTGGGGTGGAGTCATCGTCAGGCACTTATTAAACAAAAAGACTAGCCGTCATTCCCGAGTCACCGCACGTCATTCCCGAGTCATCGCACCGTCATTCCCGAGTGGGGTTATCGGGAATCTACCTTGACCTTGGCCCGCAGCAGCCCGAAATCCCAGGTCAACATGGATTCCCGCTAAGGGCCTGCGGGAATGACGAAGTGGCAGGGTCTGCGGGAATGACCAGGGTGTCTCGGAGGGCTGGGGTGGAGTCATCGTCAGGCACTTATTGAACAAAAAAACCAGCTCATCGGCGAATTCCCGAGTCATCGCACCGTCATTCCCGAGTCTCGTTATCGGGAATCTACCTTGACCTTGACCTGCAGCAGCCCGAAATCCCAGGTCAACATGGATTCCCGCTAAGGGCCTGCGGGAATGACGAAGTGGCAGGGCCTGCGGGAATGACGAGGGCGGCTCGGAGGGCTGGGGGGGAGTCACCGTCAGGCACTTATTAAACAAAAAAAACAGCCCAATTGTCTGCTTTAAGGCGCTTCACCGCCCATCATCTCAATTAAACGCTCCTCGCTCGGTAAGCCTTGAATCCGGTCGATACGTAAATTGCCACTGTCTGTTTCGCGCTGGAAGGCGCTGGTGGGCGTAGCGTACAGGCCTAGCTCCTCAAAAAGCTGATTGTTGGCATATACCTGTTCTTCAATATCTCTAGGCTGAGCGCTTGCTGAAAGCGAATCGCCGCTGCTGTGGTCATGTAGCGCAGCAGAAGGGTCGTCTGCACCTAGTATCGTGGCCGCCAGAGCGGGACTGTTCGGCGCCAAGATGCCCACCATAATATGGCGCAGCTGCACTTCACCAGCCTCTACCCAGGGGCGGCTTTGTTGCCACAGCTGGCGACAGTAGGGGCAGTTAGCATCGGTAAAGGTATAGATAACCCGCGGCGCGTTTTCATCGCCATCTTGAATCCAGTGGCTCTCTTCCAGTAACGCCCAGGTTTGCGCTTCAAGCGGCACCCGAACATGCTCCTCTATCTGTGCTTCGGTGAGGTCGTTGCCTTGATCATCCATTAGCGTGCCGATAATGGTGTGTTGGCCATCAGGCGTTAAATAAATCGCCAGCTCTTGGCCCTGCACGCTAGCACCGTAACCACGCATGCCCCCTGGCGCCTCAAACTGACCGTGAATCGTTATCCCCTGATTGGTGAGCGCTTGAACCGGCGCCGGCAGTTCTTCGGCATAACTCAACGACACGCTACTCATCGCTACAGTAAGCGCTAAGGTGCGCAATCCCGGCAAAAAAATGTGAGGCATAACACGTCCTTATACATGCGAAAAGTCGGCATCAACGCTATCGCCATTGATGATGATCGCGACAGTATCTCAGTCATCGATTATTTGGCGATTATATTGCCTAATTGCTGAGACATTATGCCGCAATGCACCTTTCACGTGTCTGCCACCATCCATCTTATTGCATAGGGAGGAAGCGCGGTTTCCTCCAGGGCGTTTTGCAGATCCAAAGCACGCCAAGTATGTTGGCTAAGTGCCTGCTCAAGTGCTTCTCCTACATTATCTAATGGCAGTAGCGTATCGGTGACATTAAACAGGGCAAGCAGGCGGCGGCCGTCGCTTAGCGGGCCTCGCTCAATGGCTAACACTTCAGGCGGCGTAGTCAGTACGCGTTGTGTGGCGTTGGGGTGGAAGCAGGGCTCTGTGCGCCGAAGTTCCAGCAAGCGGCTAAGCGCATGAAACACATCGTGGGTCGGCGTTGAGGGGCTTTCGAGTAACAGTGTTAGCTCATCACGCTGCCAGCGGCGTCGATTAATTGAGCGCAATCGGCCGCTGCGCTCCACTCCTTCGACATCGTTAAGCGTGCCGGTCAATGTATGAATATAGAGGGCGGGAATGCCCTGGAGCGTCAGCATAATAGCTTGGCTGCACAGGAAGCGGGCAATTTGCCAGGGGTCTGGTCCTCTACGCGTGCCGCGCATGGCCTCAAACCAAGTAATATTGATTTCGTAGGGTGAGTCACTGCCATCAGGATTGCTCCGCATGCTGACAAAGCCACCAAAGCGATGCATCAGTTCCAGCAGCGCATCTCGCTCATGGTCAGGTAGCACTCCTTCTAAAGGACGCACGCCAATCCCATCATGGCTCGCGGTGAAGTTTAAATAGGTGCAGTGTCTGGGCAGTATCGGCAGGCTGGAAAGCCATGTTTGAAGGGTAGTGGCTTCACCGCGGGTGAGCGTGTGCAATAACAAAGGGGGCAGGGCGAACTGATAGACCATGTGGGCTTCGTCTGGCGCCCCGTTGGCTAACCGTTCTAAGCCAAAGTAACTGATGTTTTCTGCGTGAGGGACATTGGTCTCGGTAATTATCAGCGTGCCCGGGGCTATTTCATCCACAATGGCGCGCAGTAAACGGACCACCGTATGAGTTTCGGGAAGATGGATGCATGGCGTTCCCAGACGCTTCCATAAAAATGCCACTGCATCCAGGCGAATGATACGCACGCCCTGTTGGAGGTAAAACAGTAAGATGCCAACAAACTCAAGCAATACGTCAGGATTTTCAAAGTTTAAATCGATCTGATCTTCTGAAAAGGTTGCCCACACATGGCGCGTGCCTCGGCGCGTGGAAATAGGCACTAGCAACGGGCTGCTACGTGGTCGAACCACGTCAGAAACATCGGTTTCTGGGTCTACTTCTATAAAGTAATCACGACCTGGCAAGCTTCCGGTTAAATAATCCACAAACCACAGAGACTCGCGAGACACGTGGTTTAGCACTAAATCGCCCATCACGTCATAGTGGCTTGCCAGCTCACGGATATGCTGCCAATCGCCTAGCTCTGGATTAACCTCACGGTAATGAATGACTGAAAAGCCATCATCGCTACTCCAGGGAAAAAAAGGCAGGACATGCACGCCGCTAATACGCTCCCCCAAATAGCGCTGAAGGAACTCATTAAGCACGGCAAGAGGCGGTGTTTCCTCTGCCACAATGGAATCACCGTAGCTAATGACCCATTGATCTTTTTCGCTCCATGTTGGTGCATTATCGCCTTCAGCCGCGGTATTTTCTGTTATGGCTGGCGCCTGTGATGCACTGCGAAAGTGTTCAATGTGTTGTCCAAGTCGGCGTTGTACCTCGCTGGCGCGGGGGCCGTAGAGGTGCGAAAGGAAATGGTGGACTGTCTGCTCAAATGGGGTCATAGGGATGTCCTCTTAAACAACCTACGACAAACGCTGCAGCTTGTGTGCCAAATCGTTACAATGCTAGGTTAACGCCGCGTTTAAAGAAGCGACTATTTTTGCTTGCAAGCGCCCTTAAACTGCATGTCGTTGTAGCGCGTGGCTACTCCGCTGCTAATAATAGTTCACAATATGCTTATATGTGCCGTTATCCGCACAGGCTGACACGCTGCACGTACTGACAACAGGTTGACTGC
The DNA here is from genome assembly GCF_014897875.1 of Halomonas sp. 3A7M. NCBI lineage: Bacteria > Pseudomonadati > Pseudomonadota > Gammaproteobacteria > Oceanospirillales > Halomonadaceae > Halomonas > Halomonas sp. 3A7M. The sequence continues at coordinate 14,965 of NZ_JABUZD010000164.1, read as the reverse complement.
CATGCATTGCCCTTTTTGTGGTGCTAATGATACTCGAGTGACCGACTCGCGGCTGGTAGCCGACGGTGACCAGGTGCGCCGTCGTCGCCAATGCGCTAGCTGCCAAGAACGCTTCACCACGTATGAAACCGCAGAACTGATTATGCCGAGGGTCGTAAAATCCGACGGCTCACGCGAAACCTTTAACGAGAGCAAGCTGCGTGCAGGCATGTTGCGAGCGCTGGAGAAGCGTCCGGTAAGTGCCGAGGCAATAGAAGCCGCCGTGGAGCGTATTCGCCAATCGCTTCGTGCCCGCGGAGACCGCGAAGTTAATGCGCGGGATATCGGTGAAGCCGTCATGAAGGCATTAAGCAACCTGGATCAGGTGGCGTATATCCGCTTTGCATCGGTATATCGTAAGTTTCAGGATTTAGACGAATTTCGCGCCGAGATAGACCGTCTTTCTCAAGATCCAGGCGATCACCCTGCATCAGCCCACAGCGACCCAGATCGCGGAGAGGTTTGATGAACGAGTTGACGGAGAGAGGCTTTACCAGCGCTGATCATCAATTTATGGCGCGTGCTCTGCAATTGGCGGCGAAAGGGCTGTATACAACAGACCCCAACCCCCGGGTAGGCTGTGTTATTGTCCGCTACGATCAACACGCTGAAGGGCAGGTGGTTGGCGAGGGCTTTCACCTCCGTGCTGGCGAACCGCATGCAGAAATTCACGCGCTTAACGCCGCTGGTGCCAGGGCAGAAGGCGCAACGGCTTATGTCACTTTAGAACCTTGTTCCCATACAGGACGCACTGGCCCTTGTGCCGTTGCGTTAGCGGATGCCAACGTTGCCCGTGTGGTCGTCGCAATGGTTGACCCTAACCCTTGCGTGAGTGGACGCGGTATCAAGCGGCTTCGGGAATCAGGAATTCAGGTAGATGTTGGGCTGTTGGAACAGGATGCCCGTGCGTTAAATCCTGGCTTTATTTCCCGTATGCAACACAAGCGTCCCTTTGTACGTTTAAAAATGGCCATGAGCCTGGATGGCCGTACTGCCATGGGCTCTGGAGAGTCACAATGGATTACTGGCCCAGAAGCTCGTAGCCAAGTGCAGCGTCTGCGAGCGCGTTCAAGCGCTATTTTGAGCGGAGTTGAGTCCGTCATTATGGATGATTCACGACTAACCGTGCGCGCAGACCAGTTGGGGCTCGATAACGCGGATACAATTAGTCAGCGGCAGCCACTACGGGTTATTTTGGATTCGCGTCTGCGGTTACCGTTAGCGGCCGCTTGTCTTCGTGAACCCGGCCGCACATTGATTATTACCACTGAACACCACAGTGAAGAAAAACGCCAAAAGCTGGAAACTGCAGGCGCTGACATTAAGGTACTGCCCGCGGCTCAAGAAGGCCGAATCGACCTCGCCGAGATGCTGAGCTGGTTGGCTGAGCATGAGCTGGTAAACGAGCTGCTTGTTGAAACCGGCGCTACGCTGGCAGGCGCGCTGTTAGATGCAAATGCGGTGGATGAACTGCAGTTATTTGTTGCTCCCACGCTTTTGGGAGGCGAGGCTCGACCACTATTTGCGTTGCCCGGGATGACCCGCATGGCCGACCAGAAGCGCTTAACTATTAAAGAAATTCGAGCCGTTGGGAGTGACTGGCGCATCATCGCTAAACCGTGCACTGACTAGCGCGCCGGGCCAGAGCAAGGTACCCTGACGCGCGAAATCGCATGTGTTGCGACCACTTATTTTGGAGATTCCATGGCGCATTCCTCTTCAGAGGGGTTGTCCCCTATCGCTGAGCTGGTGGAAGATATCCGCCAGGGCAAAATGGTGATTCTCATGGATGATGAGGATCGCGAAAACGAAGGTGATATCATTATGGCGGCCGAAAAAGTTCAGGCCGAGCATATCAACTTCATGGCACGTTATGCCTGTGGGCTTATTTGTATGCCCATGACTCGCGAGCGTTGCGAGCAGCTAAACCTACCGCTGATGGTGCGTGATAACGGCTCTGGGTTTGGCACTAAGTTTACGCTCTCCATTGAAGCGACCGAAGGTGTGACCACCGGCATCTCAGCAGCTGATCGTGCGCGTACTGTTCAAGCGGCAGTGGCGGCGAATGCCAAGCCGACGGATATCGTACAGCCAGGGCATATATTTCCGCTGATGGCTGAACCTGGTGGTGTTCTACGTCGTGCTGGGCATACTGAAGCAGCCTGTGATTTAGCCTCTTTAGCAGGCTGCGATCCTAGCGGCGTCATCTGTGAAATCATGAATGATGATGGCAGTATGGCGCGTCGGCCTGAGCTTGAAGAGTTTGCTAAAAAGCATGGTATTAAAATTGGCACGATTGCCGACTTGATTCACTACCGTATCGTCAATGAACAAACGGTTGATGCGGTTGAAATTACCAGTGTGATGACGGCCCATGGGGAACTGGCGCTGCATGTGTTCCGGGACCGTATACAAGGTGCTCATCATTTGGCGTTAGTTAAGGGGCAGCCGACGCCAGAGCAGGCGACAACGGTGCGTGTTCACTTGGCGGATACGCTGCGTGATATCGTAGGGTTAATGAAAGATGAGCAGTGCCGTTGGGATGCCCATCGTGCGCTGGAAGAGATCGCTAATGCGTCTGCGGGGGTCTTTGTGCTGATTGACGATGGTCGTCCTCACCAAGACTTGAAAGATCAACTCGATATTTTTCTGGATCGCGTGCGTCAACCGCGCACCAGCGATTCGGACGGTTCAGGTAACTACTTAACGATTGGTACTGGCTCGCAAATCCTACGCCATTTAGGGGTAGGCAAAATGCGGCTACTCAGCTCACCGTGGAAATTCTCGGCGCTCTCCGGTTTTGATCTCGAAGTTGTCGAGCGTCTAGGACCCAATGACACGGCGTATGAGCCAACTTCTCAGCAGGAATAAATTGATGCAATCCCTTTCGCAAGTTGAAGGCACTTTTGTGGATGTCGATGGCCGTTATGTCATCGTTGTAGGCCGTTTTAACCACCATGTGGTGGATAGCCTGGTGGAAGGCGCTATTGATAGCCTGACACGCCACGGCGTTGATGCGGACAATATTCACCTTGTCCACGTACCTGGTGCTTGGGAACTACCGCTGGCAGTAAAGCGTGTACTTAACGTCATGAAGCCCGACGCTGTTATCGCGCTGGGCGCTGTTATTCGTGGTGGCACGCCGCATTTTGAATATGTAGCTGGCGGCTGCAACACAGCCATCAACCACCTCCAGCTTGAGTTCGATACGCCGGTAGCAAACGGCGTGTTGACCGTTGAGTCTATCGAACAGGCGATTGAGCGGGCGGGTACCAAAGCGGGTAATAAAGGTACGGAAGCCGCAATGGCAGCGATGGAGATGGTCTCATTACTGCGAGCATTGCCGCTAGGAGACAACCAATGAGCGAACGTCGTGAGCGTAAGCCCTCTGCCGCGCAGCTAGGGCGCCACGCCGCGCGTGAGTTAGCGGTTCAGGGGATTTACCAGTGGCAAATGACAGGGAAATCGATCACCACTATCGAAGCTGAGTTTCGTAGTCAGGTGGCAGATGATGACCTGGAAGATTACGAAAACTGGGTGAAAGTAATGGAAATCGCTGATAAGGCGCTTTTCCATGAACTGCTGCATAACACGGTTCGGTTCAAAGCGGAGTTAGATCGTGAAATTGCGCCGCTGCTCGACCGACGCCTCGAAGATCTTGATGCTGTTGAGCTAGCTATCCTGCGCTTGGGTGCCTATGAGCTTTCTCGGCGGATGGAAGTACCCTACCGAGTAGTGATTAACGAAGGCGTTGAGCTGGCCAAATCATTTGGTGCCACCGACGGCCATAAATACGTGAACGGCATTCTCGATAAGTTAGCAAATCGCTTACGAAGTGCTGAGGTCAGCGCTCGCCGTCTGTAAGGCGAGCCTCCTGATAATGCGTTTAAGGGGCCTTTGTGCTTGGCGAATTTGAACTGATTCAGCGCTACTTCATGTCGCCGCAGGAGGCGCACGCGACAGCTGGCATAGCGCTTGAAAATGGCGACGATGCAGCGCTTTTGGTGCCCCGAGCAGGTCAGCAGCTTGTGGTCAGCGTTGATACGTCGGTGAGTAACGTGCATTTTCCTCACGATGCGCCAGCGCACGCGGTAGGACATCGCGCGCTGGCGGTGGCGCTCAGCGACTTAGCAGCCATGGGTGCTAAGTCTCGTTGGTGCCTGATGGCAATGACGCTGGATAAGAGCGTCTTTAATGACCGCGAAGCTGCTGAACACTGGTTAGCAGGATACGCTGAAGGGTTTCACGCGCTTTGTCAGCAGCACGCCACTGCGCTGGTTGGTGGTGATGTCACCTCTGGGGCACTGACCATTGGTGTGACGGTGATGGGCGAAGTGCCAACTGGCCAAGCACTAACTCGCTCAGGTGCGCAGGTCGGCGATGTTATCGCCGTGACCGGTGCCTTGGGTGGTGGTGCCGGTGGCTTAGCACTTTGGCGCCAGGGCGAACGCGAATTGTCGCACCCACTGCTGGCTCGTTATTTGTTGCCGCAACCTCGCTTAGCCGCGGGTGTGGCACTGCGCGGTATTGCAACGGCGGCACTGGACATTTCGGATGGCTTGTTGGCAGATTTGTCGCACGTGCGTAAGGCATCTGGCATAGGCTGCGCACTAGACGTCGACGCGCTACCGTTGGCCGTAGGATTGCAAGAAACGTTAGGCCACGATGAGGCAATTAAAGCCGCGCTATCGGGTGGCGACGACTATGAGCTGCTGGTGACACTCTCACCCAAAAGTCTCGCTATTGCCCAACAGCGGCTCGCCGATCTCGGTCTCTCGCTGACGGTGATAGGTCACTGTACCGAAACGCTAGGTGTCACTGGCGTTGCCGCCAGTGACTACGAAGGGTGGCAGCATTTTAGCGGGGAAGCGCCATGAACCGAGCACCAGCGAGCGTTTGGCGTCGGCCAACCCATTTTTTTGCCTTTGGCCTAGGCAGTGGTGCGGTGCCCTGGGCGCCTGGCACCTTCGGGACGCTAGCAGCAATCCCATTCTACTGGATGATGGCCGACCTCCCTTTGGTCTGGTATCTCAGCATTGTTTTTGTGGCGTTTGTGGTTGGGGTGTGGTTGTGTGACAAAACTTCCCATGACTTAGGCGTGCATGATCACTCCGGTATTGTTTGGGATGAGTTTGTTGGCTACTGGATAACCATGGCGGCAGTGCCCTTCTCGTGGGAGGCCGCTCTCTGGGGATTCATTGTTTTTCGTATTTTCGATGTCTTCAAACCGTGGCCTATCCGGTGGGCAGACCGGCGTGTTGCCGGGGGATTTGGCATTATGATTGATGACGTTATGGCGGGCATCTACGCGTGGAGTACGATGCATTTATGGTTTTGGCTACACTAATAACCTATCTGCACAAACCGGCAGGTGGGTCACCTATATAATAAATGGACTTAGCTAATTACTGGGAACTGATCACGCAATGTCGTTGGCGAATGGCTCCAATCGTGGGGGTGTTCAAGGAGATCGCATGCGCAAGGAACGACTAATCGTGCCTATTCTCGCGGCCTTAGTGGTGGCGTGGGTGGCGGCACAACTGCTATCAAGCATTTTGTTTGAACGCAGCCTTCGTCAAGCATTAGAAGATTTGGAAGCGCGAGGGGAGTGGCGGGTTAGTCGGACGGAGAGCCGCCAAGGGTGGTTGACGTCTCAGGGAAAACTGCTTTTATCGCCCTTATTAGGGCGGCCATGGCGGTTAGAGCTTACTTACCGTGCTCGTCATGGTGCGTTAAGTACTGACGTTGAAGGAACGCTACTGCCCCGCTTAGATAGCGTTTTGCAAAAAGCCGTGGGAGAGGTCTCTGCTCCGTCTATACCGCGCTGGCAAGGACGCTACCATACGCTAAGTGGGCACAGTGAACTGCGTCTGGCACTTGCCCCTTTTGTGATCCAGCAAAATGGTCGTGAGCTATCGGTTCGTGGTGCCCGTATGCGCTTAGAAGGCGTATTTGGTGATTGGCGGTTGCGTGCGCTGCTCGACCAGCTCACGCTAACAGATGGTCCCGCTCAATTAACGATGGGGCCTTCGTCTCTTGAAAGCCGTTATACCTACATTGACGATGCCTATCATTTTGCTCAGCGTGACCATCTGCATGTTGAGTCGTTATCGCTTCACTATCCTGCCTATGATATTCGTGTGTCGCCGCTTGATGTTCACAGCCACATGGTACTCGACGAGCAAGAGCTTCGCTTGAATGGCGAACTGATCATTGGCGAGGTGAGCGTCCCAAGCGAAGCGCCCGATACACCTTTGTTAAGTGGTCGGATTGAGGCCGAGCTTTCACGCTTAAATGCGGATGCTGTTCGCGCAACAATCTTGCGTTTGCGGCAAGAAGCCTCATGGGGCGACGCTAGCCTACCAATGGCAGAAGGGCTGCTGGTGCGTTTAGCCCCTGATTTAAAAGGTGTGTTGAGTGACTCACCTCGTTTAGACATTACAACGATCGCGATTGAAAGCCCGCTGCTAGGTATCAACGTTAACGCAGATGGTGCGCTCTTTTTTGATGCGCGTGGGCTTGATGAACTCATGATGACGAGGCTGGATAAGCCAGAAGAGCGCGCTCGCTGGTTGGATCGTATTGATGGTGATTTTACTTGGTACGATGCGCCAACCGTGGCAGCCCTTTGGCTAGGCCTGCCTCTTGGTACGCGAGAATTAGAGTTTGATGTTGTTCGTGGCGAATTGCGCGTTAATGGACGCCCAATGCCTCAGCTTTGAGCATAAGTGTTTTGAGCATCACTGCTTTCTACTAAACAGCGACGAGCTCTGAAGCTGTTACCACTCTTCGAATACACTGCTACAAATGGTGCCAAGGGTTGAAGTTCACCCCCTGTGCCCACATTCCTTAGACATTGCTAAGCGGATCAATCCGCTAGTCACTGTTATGGGAGGGCGCATGAGCGACCAGGATTACGACCGCGATCACGAACACCCCGATTGGCTGACGGACGATGAGTCCGACGCACCGCAAGACGATACCTCGAACAGTGAAGAGCACCGTTCAGACGGTGAGAAAGTTAATTCATTAGTGCCTGCCAGCGATATGCTCCCAGAGCGTATCTATCTATTGCCGATTCATAATCGACCCTTCTTTCCCGCTCAGGTACAGCCGCTGGTCATCAACCGCGAGCGTTGGCAAGAAACCATACGTCGGGTAGGCAATACGCCTCACCACACCATTGGTGTTGCCTTTGTTGGCGAGCAAGGTGTTGAGTCGTTGGATCACAACGATTTTCCTGAGATTGGCACGGCGGTCAAAGTACATAAACTCCAGAGCGAAGATCAACAGATCCAGTTTATCGCTCAGGGGGTTAGGCGTTTTAAAATTCAGCGCTGGCTGTCTAAAGAGCCGCCTTATCTGGTGGAAGTCAGCTATCCCAAAGAACCAGTCGACGCTGAGAACGAAGAAACCCGCGCTTATGCGATGGCGATTATTAACGGCATCAAAGAGTTGCTGCCGATTAATCCGCTGTATGGTGAAGAGCTAAAACACTATCTCAATCGCTTTAGCCCCCATGAGCCCGGTCCGCTAACTGACTTTGCAGCTGCTATCACATCTGCCAAGGGCCCCGACCTGCAGGATGTACTCGCCACGCTGTCGGTGGCTGAGCGTATGCACAAAGTTCTCCCATTGCTGCGTAAAGAAATCGATGTTGCTCAGTTGCAAAGCGAGATCAGTGAGCAGGTGAATGCTCAAATGCAGGAGCGGCAGCGAGAATTTTTCTTGCGTGAGCAGCTTAAGGTTATTCAGCGTGAACTGGGTATTTCCAAAGACGACCGTGAAAACGACGTCGATACGTTTAGGAACCGCCTAGAGTCACTGGTGGTGCCAGAACGCGTCCAAGCGCGTATTGACGATGAACTCAATAAGCTCAGCGTGCTAGAAACCGGCTCGCCAGAGTACGGCACTACTCGTAACTATCTTGATTGGCTCACCTCGTTGCCTTGGGGCGTTACCAGCCAGGACAAGCTTGACTTGGCTCATGCCAGGGAAGTTCTCAACCGCGATCACGACGGCTTACAAGATGTGAAAGAGCGGATTATTGAGTTTCTTGCCGAAGGTACTTTCAAAGGCGATGTAGGTGGCTCGATTGTGCTGCTGGTCGGCCCTCCCGGGGTCGGTAAAACTTCGATTGGGCGCTCTATTGCTGAAGCACTGGGCCGTGAGTTTTATCGTTTCTCTGTGGGCGGGATGCGCGATGAGGCTGAAATTAAAGGTCATCGTCGTACTTACGTTGGCGCAATGCCCGGCAAACTAGTCCAGGCCTTTAAAGAAGTCGAAGTCGAGAACCCTGTGATTATGCTCGATGAGATTGATAAGCTGGGCCAATCATTCCAGGGCGACCCCGCGTCAGCGCTGCTTGAAGTGTTAGACCCAGAGCAAAACGTCGATTTCCTGGATCACTATCTCGATGTGCGCATGGACCTATCCAAAGTGCTGTTCTTGTGCACCGCGAATACTCTGGACTCTATCCCAGGGCCGTTGCTTGACCGTATGGAGCAGATTCGCCTTTCTGGGTATATCGCGGAAGAGAAGCTACAGATCGCTAAGCACCACCTATGGCCGAAGCTGTTGAAACGCGACAACCTGCCTAAGAAGCGTATCAACTTAACGGATGCCGCGCTCAAGCAGGTTATTGACGGCTATGCCCGTGAGGCAGGTGTTCGTCAGCTTGAAAAACAGCTGCATCGTATTGTTCGCAAGGCAGCCGTAAAGCTACTGGAAGAGCAGCTGGAAACGGTAAAAATATCGGTTAAAAACCTGGAAGAGTTCCTGGGAGCACCGCTATTCCGCAAAGAGAAAGTGCTGAAAGGCGAAGGCGTTGTTACCGGGCTTGCCTGGACCTCCATGGGGGGCGCAACTCTGCCTATTGAGGCGGGCAAAGTTCATGCTCTGGATCGCGGTTTTAAACTCACCGGCAAGCTTGGCGATGTGATGAAGGAGTCTGCCAATATTGCTTACAGCTACACGCTGGGCCACTTGCAAGAGTATGGTGCCGATGCCGACTTCTTTGATTCAGCGTTTGTGCATCTGCACGTGCCTGAAGGGGCGACACCCAAAGACGGCCCGTCGGCAGGGGTCACAATGACTACGGCGTTGCTTTCGCTGGCCAAGCATCAGGCGATTAACCGCCCCTTGGCAATGACCGGCGAATTGACCTTAACCGGGCAAGTCTTACCGGTAGGGGGAATTCGAGAGAAAATTATTGCCGCACGCCGCAGCGATATTTTTGAGGTGATACTACCAGAAGCTAATAAGCGTGATTACGAAGAGCTTCCCGATTACTTGAAAGAGGGAATGACGGTGCATTTTGCAAACCGCTATCGTGATGTGGCCAATGTGGTCTTCACGTAGGCGCTTCAATCGATCGTTAAACAACCGTTTAGTTAAGCCGCCGCACCAAAGAGTGCGGCGTTTTTTTAGGGTTATTCAGAGGTTAAATTCCCTTGCAGCAAGTGATAATAGAGGCAAATCAAAATTAAAAGTCCCCTAGGGAGCCTCTGCATGCGCAACAACCAACCCGTCACTCAGCGTGAGTACACGCTTGACGATGAGACTGTGCTGATTTCACGTTCCGATTTGAAGGGCAATGTGACCTACGCTAACGCAGCGTTTGTCGAGGTCAGCGGCTATACCCGTGATGAATTGATGGGAAGCCCTCACAACCTAATTCGCCACCCGGATATGCCGGAAGCAGCTTATGCAGATTTCTGGAAGACGATTAAGTCAGGTGCGAGCTGGCAGGGTACGGTCAAAAATCGTCGTAAAAATGGTGATCATTATTGGGTCACTGCTAGCGTAGCACCGCTCAGGGATGGCGATCGCATCGTAGGGTATACCTCGTTGCGGCGCAAAGCCCCAGCTCAAAGTATTGCGCTGGCAGAAACCGTCTATAAAGAAATACGCGAAAAAGGTAAATCTCGCCGCTACACGCTGGCGCAAGGGGCGCTAAGGCGCCGTGGTGTGGGAGGCTTTTTTGCTCGCTTTCAGTTTAATAGCCTAAAAGCTAAGTTAACGGGTATGGTCGTAGCCTCCATTATTCTAATGGGATTGGCAGGCGGCCTAGGGATGTACGGCTTAATGGTTTCTGGTGAGCGTCTCGATACGTTAAATCGCTCAGGGCTAGAAGCCGTCGCCAATCTTCAGCGAATAGACCGCCAAATCGGACAGGTTGTAACTCAGTTGGAACCTGCTGTTCGTAACCCTCGGCGGGTTGATGTTGATGCAGTTGCCGCATCAATTAGCGAATATTCTCAATCAATACAAACGCTTTGGAACGAGTATCTTACTGACAGCAATGCCGATTCTGAGCGTCTGCAAGCCTTTAGTGTTGGATTAGCGACCTGGGGAAACAGTGTCGATACCACGTTGACGGCGATCAGTGACGCAAATGGCTTTGCTGCTTTCGAAGCTTTTAACGACGGCGTACAACCTACTACAGAGCAGCTAAGAGAGGGCAGTAGCCAGTTAGTAAGCGATGAGCGAGCAAGTGCGGAAGCGCTAGTGAGTCAGGCACAGCAGGGGCGTCAGCAAATGTTGATTGCTCAAGTGGTGTTGATGGTCATTGGTTTGCTGTTGATGGTAGGTCTCAGTACCGTGATTTTAAGGTCAGTGTTGCGCAGCGTAGAAGGGGCGCGACATATTACTTTTCAAATTGCAGCAGGTAATTTGGCTGCTCGCGAACGTCGTGAAACGAAAGACGAGCTGGGCGAGCTGCTCTATTCGTTGGATACCATGCGCTTTAGCTTGGCGAGTATTGTCGGTGATGTAGAACATCGAGTGTCGGTTGTCACGCCTGCTGTTCAGCAAATTGCCGCTGAAAATGAAGAGCTTGCTTCTCGCACCGAGCAGCAGGCGTCATCACTGCAGCAAACGGCCTCTAGTATGGAAGAAATGACGTCCACGGTGCAGCAAAATACTGAGAATGCTCGCCAAGCGACGGAGCTGGCGGTGCAGAATGCCTCAAGCACCCGCGATACCCGAGAGCAAATGCAGCAGTTGGTCGCAAGAATGCAGCGTATTGCCCAAAGTGCTGAAAAAATGGCGGAGATGATTGGCGTCATTGACGGAATCGCTTTCCAAACGAATATCCTGGCACTCAATGCATCGGTCGAAGCTGCACGTGCTGGAGAGCATGGTCGAGGCTTTGCGGTAGTAGCTAGTGAAGTGCGTAACTTGGCGAGCCGTAGTGCTGATGCGGCCCAAGAAATTCGCAAGATGATTGAAAGTACGACGCAAGAGGTCAGTGGCGGCCGTGGCGCGGTCGAGCAAGCTGAGCGAGCCATCGATAATGTGATGCAGCAGGTCAGCCGTGTCAGTGAGCTGATGGAGTCGATTAGCACCGCCTCAAGCGAGCAAAGCAGCGGTATTGGCCAAATTAATTCCGCGATTGCTGAAATGGATAATGTGACTCAGCAAAACGCCACCAAAGTACAAACCATCGCGGCCTCTGCGGATAATTTAGCGCTAGAGACGTTTGAGCTAGCGAATGTAGTGGATGCCTTCCGTCTGGAAGGCGCCCAGGAAGAAAATATTCACTCTGCCCGGGAAAAGCTACAGCAGGTTAATCAAGCGCAGCGTAAAGCATCACTGAAACTGCCTTCAGGCGCTGCGGCAAGAGAAGTGGCTAGTCAAGATCACTCTGCACAGTGGGAGACGTTTTAACTCTGACAAATTGGCAAGGGAGGTTGCTCTCACCATCTAGTCTCCACGGTGCGCTCATGCCACAATCTAAGGCCGCTGGATTCACTTGCCTGTCGCCAAGAATGCGGTAGGCCACGATAAAGATGTAGAAGAGGACACCATGCCCGAGTATCGCTCCCGTACGACCACCGCCGGCCGTAATATGGCCGGCGCCCGCGCCCTTTGGCGCGCTACAGGTATGAAAGACGACGACTTCCATAAGCCTATTATTGCGGTTGCGAACTCGTTTACCCAGTTTGTACCGGGCCATGTTCACTTAAAAGACATGGGCCAATTGGTCGCCCGTGAAATTGAAAAAGCCGGCGGTGTGGCTAAAGAGTTCAACACCATAGCGGTAGATGATGGCATCGCTATGGGGCACGACGGCATGCTCTATTCGCTGCCCAGCCGCGATATTATCGCTGATAGCGTTGAGTACATGTGTAATGCCCACTGTGCCGACGCGCTAGTGTGTATTTCCAACTGCGACAAAATTACCCCTGGGATGTTGATGGCTGCTATGCGCCTCAATATTCCGGTCATTTTTGTTTCGGGTGGGCCCATGGAAGCGGGCAAAACCAAGCTGCTAGATCACGGCCTAGATCTGGTCGACGCCATGGTTATGGCGGCTGACGATAGCGTTGATGATGAAACTCTGGCTGAAGTCGAGCGCAGTGCTTGCCCCACCTGCGGCAGTTGCTCGGGTATGTTTACCGCTAACTCGATGAACTGTCTAATGGAAGCATTAGGCTTAGCGCTACCTGGTAATGGTACCGTGCTGGCGACCCATTCAGACCGTCGGCGCCTGTTTGAAACCGCTGGCCATCGCATTGTAGAGCTGGCCAAGCGCTACTATGAAGGCGAAGAAGCCCACCTGCTGCCCCGTGCGATTGGTAACAAAGCAGCGTTCAAAAATGCCATGACGTTAGATATCGCCATGGGCGGATCTACGAATACAATTTTGCATTTGCTGGCGGCGGCCCAAGAAGCGGAAGTCGACTTCTCCATGGCGGATATTGATCGGCTCTCTCGGGAAGTGCCGCAGCTATGTAAGGTGGCACCCAATACCCAGAAATACCATATCGAAGATGTTCACCGTGCGGGTGGCATTATGGCTATTCTGGGCGAACTGGATCGTGCGGGAGTGCTGGACACGTCAGTGCCAACTGTTTACGGCGATAGCCTAAAAGCGGCGCTGGAAGAGTGGGATATTATGCGCTCGCCAAACGCTGAGGTGGTCGAGTTCTTTAAAGCAGGCCCTGGTGGTATTCCAACCCAAACCGCTTTCTCACAAAGCGCCCGCTGGCCAAGCCTAGATGGCGATCGTGCTACCGGTTGTATTCGCGACCTAGCGCATGCGTTCTCAACAGAAGGCGGTTTGGCTGTGCTTTACGGCAACATCGCCCTCGATGGTTGCGTGGTTAAAACGGCAGGCGTTGACGATTCGATTCTCGTGTTCGAAGGCAAAGCCCACGTCGTTGAGTCCCAAGATCAAGCAGTGGCCAATGTATTGGACGGTAAGGTCAAAGAGGGCGATGTAGTGGTCATTCGCTACGAAGGCCCTAAAGGCGGTCCTGGCATGCAGGAAATGCTCTATCCGACCTCGTACTTAAAATCCAAAGGGCTGGGTAAGGCCTGTGCATTGTTGACGGATGGCCGCTTCTCTGGCGGGACTTCTGGGCTTTCCATTGGCCATGTTTCCCCCGAAGCGGCGGCAGGTGGCGCGATTGGTTTGGTTGAGCAGGGCGATACCATTCTGATTGATATTCCCAACCGTACGATTAACGTGCAACTACCTGATTCAGTATTAGCGAAGCGTCGCGAGGCGATGGAAGCTAAAGGCAAAGACGCCTGGAAGCCCGTCGAGCAGCGGCCTCGTAAGGTAACTCCCGCACTGAAAGCCTACGCATTGCTGGCCACGTCAGCAGACAAAGGTGCGGTTCGCGACCTTTCCAAGCTCGACTAGGTGTAGGTACTATGTAAAACAGCCCGTGCAAAGCGGGCTGTTTTATGTGGATTGCTTTATGTGAGCTGCTTTATGCCCAATGCAAACCGTCAAAACGACTAAGGAATGTAATGAAGGCGATTATCAACGTTGGCCTCGTTGGCTATGGATTTGCGAGTAAAACGTTTCATGCGCCACTCATTCAGGCAACGGAAGGCCTGGATTTAGTCGCAGTATCCTCTAGCGATGCCGCCAAAGTGCATGCTGACTTGGATGTTGAGGTTGAGCGCCAAGCACTGGCGTTATGTCAGCGCAGCGATATTGACCTCATCGTTATCCCGACACCTAATGACACGCATTTTCCACTCGCCAAAGCAGCGTTGATGGCGGGTAAACACGTAGTCGTCGATAAGCCGTTTACCGTCACACTTTCAGAAGCCAAGCAGCTAAAAGCGCTGGCGATTGATAAAGAGCGTTTGGTGTCGGTATTTCATAACCGCCGTTGGGATAGTGACTTCCTTACTATTAAAGCGCTGCTTGAAGCCGGCACGTTAGGCCGTGTCACTGGGCTTGAGTCGCGTTTTGATCGTTTTCGTCCTGAAGTTCGTGACCGCTGGCGCGAAAAAGCCACACCAGGTGGGGGAATTTGGTATGACCTAGGCCCTCACTTGCTTGACCAAGCCTGTGAGCTGTTTGGGATGCCAAATGCCATCATGCTAGATCTGGGTGTGCGCAGAGATGACGCTAAAGCCGATGATGACTTTTTAGCGCTGCTGGAGTACGACGGCTGTCGCGTTAGCCTCAGCGCTGGCACGCTGGTTGCCGAATCAACACCGCGCTTCCGCATTAATGGAACGAAAGGTAGCTACCTTAAATACGGTCTAGACCCTCAAGAGGATCGCTTAAAAGCGGGAGAGGTGCCAACGCCTGCCTGGGGTGCTGACGCCCCTGGTACGCTGACCCTTCGCGAGGGCGACGGAGAAGAGGCACCGCTAGTGCGTCATGAGCATGCTACCCAGGCGGGTGACTACCTGGCTTACTATCAAGGCGTGGCCGTCGCGATCCGCGATAAAACGCCGCTGCCTGTTGATATTGACGATGCGCTACGGAGCATGACGCTCTTGGAAGCTGGTCTAGACAGCCACCGCCAACGCCGCTGGATACCGCTAAAACACCATTTGTAAGCAGTTGGGACGGCTGCCTCTGGGCGTCGTTCCGCTACCTTCCGCGGGTGCCTCATTCGCTCGTTCCTCGCGAGATTCGTTACCCAATGGGATGGACTCCTCCTCACCC